>NZ_JBUEGC010000045.1:0-58879 GCF_054963655.1 Streptomyces sp. HSS9-12
GGTCTCCTGCCGCACCCAGCACCAGGACACCAAGACCGCCACCGGCACGGGAGACCGCGAACGCAAGGTCACCAACACCGCAACTGTCAGGGGAGGCGGCGACACCACGACGCACACCGCCACCGACACCGCCACCATCAAGCACAAAGGACACTGAAACGGCCACCGGAGCTTCTACGAGTACGTAGCGGCGGACCGCAGCAGGTCCTGAGGATCACCAGGGACCGCTGATTCTCCGTACGACGCATGAATGACGAAGGCCACCCGCACGGTGCGGGTGGCCTTCGTCATAGGGCGAGTCCCAGCGTCACTACCGAGCCCGTCGAGATCGCCGATGCCACGGTCCTGGCCCACTGCGTACGCGGCCAACCGGCCATCGAAGCCCAGCACTTCGTTCGCGAAGTCACCATCGGCGAAGACGCCTCCCGGACCCGCACCGGCAGCCTGCCCCATCAGGTCCATCGGAGCGGGCCGTACCCACACCTACCCGCAGGCCACCAGCAGCTGCTGACGATGTCCGAGTCCCACGCCCGGTACATCGGGGAGCAGTGCGAGGGGAACCCGGCCGCGGACGCGGACGGCTCGCCGTGCTTCAAAGCGGCGCTGGATGTGACGGCGGGTGTGACGCTGCTGGACCCGAAGCTGATCACAGACAAGACGAAGAGGGGCTGACGGCCCGGGACACGACAGTTCCCCCGCCCGGACGATTCCGGTGCGGGGGCGCTGTGCTGGGTCCGTTGGGCCTACGGGCACGACTCCTCGAACTTCACGGCGTTCAGCGTCACCGGCTGCCCGCTCAGCTTCGCGCCGGCCGCGGGATCCTGAGAGCACACCTTCCAATTGGATTCCACCACCACCCACCGGCCCATGCCGGTGGCGTCCTTCACCGTGAGGCTCGTGTTCGACGCCAACGCCTGGCGGGCCACCTTCACCGCCTTGCCCTGGAAGTCCGGCATGGTGCCGTCGGCTTCCTTCTGCGGCTCGGCGTCCTTCGCGGGGCAGGTCTCCTCCAGCTTCACCGCACCCAGGCCGACCTTGACGTCGGTGCCGTGCCGGCCGGGCTTCGGGATCTGGGAGCAGACCTTCCAGTCGCGGTCGAGGATCTGGTTGCGGCCTCTGCCGAGCGCGTCGTGGCTGGTGAGGTAGTAGAACCCGGCGGCCTGCGCGGTGTCTTGGGCGGACTGGAGGCCCTTGCCGACGAGGTTGGGCAGGTCACCACGCTTGCCGGCCGATGTGTCGCTGTTGCCGGGGTCGTCCTGCCCGCTGGCTGTTGCGTCCTGTGCCGGTGCGGGCTTGCCGCTCGCGGGTGTGCCGCTGCTCGGCTCGCAGGCGGCCAGTGCGAGGACTGCGGCCGCGGTACATGCGGCGGAGGTAAAGGCTCGGATGCGCATAGAGCAGATGATGTCCTGTCTGATTGGGTGATGTCTGGGTTGGGAGGTTTCGTGACCGGAATGTGACGGCCTTTCGGCGGCGCGAAGAGGCCCGCCGCGGATCGTGCGGCGGGCCCCAGTCGGTGGGTCAGGAGCCGCACCATGTGTGGGCCGGCCGTCTCACGATCCCGTAGGTCGCCGACCACATCGCCGCCTCTGCCGGGCTGAAGCTCATCCCGAACACGGACAGTGCCCGCCGGGGGCGCGGCTGCGCAGGGCGTGGACGGGATCGCACACATCCGGTTCGACTGACGGCGACCGACGGACCCGGCGGTCTGGTCGCGCGGCCCCCATACTGGCGCGCATGCCGTGGGCAGGCGGCTAGAGTCGAGCAACTCTCAGTCCATGGCGATAAGTTGAGGCGAACAGGTCGGCGGGAGGGGGAACGGGGATGTTCGATGACAAGGCGGAGGAGCTCCAGATCATCCGCGCGCGCGAAGACCACCTGGAACACATCGCGGCGCTGGCCGCGTCACGGAGCCTGGAGCGTACGGACCCGCTGCAGGCCGGCCACGAAGGGTTCCTCGTTTCGGACTTCACCGTGCAGACCTACCGTGCGCGGCTGAACACCGCCGAGCACTTCTACGTGGCGGTCAAGGGCACCAACGTCCTGGGCTTTCTGCTGGCCTACAGCGATCAGCGCCTCGAAGCCGACGAGTGGCTCAACCGCCGGATCAAGACTGCCCTGGGCAGTTTCCTGGTGATCAAGCAGATCTGTGTGTCGCGGGACGCGGCCCGGCAGGGCGTGGCGTCGCGGCTGTACTACCACGTGCTGGACCAGTGGAACGAGAGCCCGGTGATCGCCGCGGTCGTCGCGGAGCCGCCCAACGAGGCGTCCACGAGGTTCCACCGCCGACTGGGCTTCGAGGAGCTGACCTGGCTGGTCCCGCCGGACGGCCGGCTGCGTGTGGTGTGGGTGCGGCGCAAGCCCCGCGAGGCACTGCTGTACTCCCAGTACGGCATCGCCGTGGATCTCTACAAGCACGAGGACAACACCAACTGGCAGAAGTTGAACAACTTCTTCTACATCACCGCGGCCCTCGCCGCTGCCATCGCCTTCGCGTTCGGCAAGGACGGGGCGGCGTCGGAGCAGATGGCCCGCGGGCTGGCCGTGATCATCGGCGTCATCGGATTCGGGACGGCCGTGGCCTTCTCCCAGATGCTCCGTTTCGGACGCCGCTATCTGCAGGCCCGTAAGAAGGCGGTCATGGAGCTGGAGGAGCACTTGGCCTGGCACGGTGGCCAGCGGATCGTCAGCAGGGACGTCGGCGAGGCGGGCAACGGGTGGCTGCAGGCCTCCCCGACCGGAATGTTCATGGTGCTACTCCCCGCGCTGGTCGCGGTGTGCTGGCTGGTCGTCATCGCCGTGGTGACCAACGGCTAGGGCTGTGACCGGGGCGGTCAGACCACCGCTGACAGTGGTCGGCCGCCCCACGTGTCGGCCCACGTAGGTGCTCAGGAGGCAGCCTCACCCCAACCCGCGACGTCGAGTCCACCGCCGCCACGTTCGGACTCCAGCTCACGCCGCTGTCCAGCATCTGGCCGCTGCCACCTGCGGACTGACCGGCCGTCACGTTACGACGACGAGGAGCGCGCTGGCTGGCCGAGGTCCGCCGAGGGGTGGCGACTTCAGCCCCGCGCCGGGAACGCCAGTGCGGGGCCGCCGCCTGGCATGACTCCAGGCCTGTTGGGCGGCTGAACGGTTGACCGGACGCACGGGCTTGGCCGGCTCGTTGGCGATGAAGTAGATACGACCGGCCAGCACGGGCTCCCCCTTCCCGGGCCATACAGGCACCGGCCGGCGACAGCGTCGCGTCAGGACTGGCGTCGCAAGGTGACGACCAAGGTCACCACGGCGCCCATCGCTCCGGCCGCGCCCGCCGCGATCTCCAGACGGTCGGTCAGTTGGCGCGTCAGCCACAGCCCCCGGCCGCCCTCACCGCTCAGCACGCCCGGTGGCTCCGGCGGGATGACGTCTTCGCTGAACCCGGGGCCGTTGTCGGTGACCCGGCAGCGCAGTGCGCCGCCGCTGCGGTAGAGCAGCAGCCGGCCTTCGCCGCCCCCGTGCTCGATGGCGTTGCATGCGACCTCGTGGACGGCGAGGACGAAGTCGCTGCGGCGGGGCTCCTCGAGCCCTGCCTGGGCCGCGCACTCCGTGATGCGCAGCCGCAGCTTGGGTACGTCCTCACCGGCGAACAGCAGCTCCAGGAGCCTCTCCTCCGGCAGATCCGCCACCTCCGCGTTCATGCCTTCGTCACCTTGACCTCCGTCAGAAATCAACCGCCCGGCATGTGCCGCTGCCCCATGCCTCTGCAGCCGGCGAAGGAATGCGATCCGTACAGGACGCTACTCCGCGTCACACATCACCACCAGGAGTCACCGCAATTGGGCAGACTCGCACAGAAGTTGATCGAAGAAACCGTGGAGACGATCGAAGGCGTCCTCTCAGTGTTCGTACGTGGCGTCCAGCAGCACAATTCCGCATGGACTGCCGCCACCTGGGGAGGACCTCGTCATGGGCATCATCAGCTGGATCACCCTGGGCCTCATAGCCGGGGTCATCGCCAAAGTCCTTTTGCCGGGACGGGACCCGGGTGGCCTCGTCGGCACCACCTTCATCGGCGTGGCCGGGGCGTTCATCGGCGGCTGGCTGTCGGCGACGTTCCTCGACCGGCCGATCAACCGCGACTTCTACGACCCGAAGACGTGGCTCGCCGCCATCGCGGGCGCGCTGGTCCTGCTGATCGCCTATCGCCTGCTGTTCGGCAACTCCCGCGAGCGCCGCTGACGCGAGGTCCGGGGAAGCCCACCGCACCCACGAAAGAGCCGTCGGCCGTGCCCTTGGCACGGCCGACGGCTCTCTCAGGTGCGGGCCACTGGCTCAGTGGTTCTTGGGGAAGCCCAGGTCCACGCCGGCGTCGCTCGGGTCCGGCCACCGCGTGGTGACGACCTTGCCGCGCGTGTAGAAGTGCACGCCGTCGTTGCCGTAGATGTGGTGGTCGCCGAAGAGCGAGTCCTTCCAGCCACCGAAGGAGTGGTAGCCCACCGGCACCGGAATCGGCACGTTCACGCCGACCATGCCCGCCTGCACCTCCAGCTGGAAGCGCCGCGCGGCCCCGCCGTCCCGGGTGAAGATCGCGGTGCCGTTGCCGAACGGCGACTCGTTGATCAGCCGCACGCCGTCCTCGTACGTCTCCGCACGCAGCACACACAGCACCGGGCCGAAGATCTCGTCCCGGTACGCGTCCGAGTCCGTCGAGACCTTGTCGAGCAGCGAGAGACCGATCCAGTGGCCGTCCTCGTAGCCCTCGACGGTGAAGCCGGTACCGTCGAGCACGACCTCGGCGCCCTGGGCGGCCGCGCCGGTGACGTACGAGGCGACCTTGTCGCGGTGCGCCTTGGTGATCAGCGGGCCCATCTCGGACGCCGGGTCGTCGCCGGGGCCGATCTTGATCTTCTCGGCGCGTTCGCGGATCTTCTCCACGAGCTCGTCCCCGGTGTCCCCGACCGCGACGACCGCGGAGATCGCCATGCAGCGCTCACCGGCCGAGCCGTAGGCGGCGGACACCGCAGCGTCCGCGGCCGCGTCCAGGTCGGCGTCGGGCAGCACCAGCATGTGGTTCTTGGCGCCGCCCAGGGCCTGTACGCGCTTGCCGTGCGCCGAGGCGGTCTGGTGGATGTAGCGGGCGATCGGGGTCGAGCCGACGAAGCTGACGGCGGCGACGTCGGGGTGCTCCAGCAGCCGGTCGACCGCGACCTTGTCACCGTTGACCACGTTCAGGACGCCCTCCGGGAGGCCCGCCTCGGCCGCCAGCTCGGCCAGCTTGATCGCGGCCGACGGGTCCTTCTCGCTCGGCTTGAGCACAAAGGTGTTGCCGCAGGCGATGGCCAGCGGGAACATCCACATCGGCACCATGGCCGGGAAGTTGAACGGCGTGATGCCCGCGACTACGCCGAGCGGCTGGCGGATCGCGGCCACGTCCACGCGGTTGGAGACCTGGGTGGACAGCTCGCCCTTGAGCTGCTGCGGGATGCCACAGGCCAGCTCGACGATCTCCAGGCCGCGGGCTACCTCGCCGAGCGCGTCGGAGTGCACCTTGCCGTGCTCGGCGGTGATCAGCCGGGCGAGCTCGTCGCGGTGCGCGTCGATCAGCTCGCGGTACTTGAACAGCACCGAGGTGCGCATCGCGAGCGAGGAGGTGCCCCAGGTCTGGTACGCGGCCTTGGCCGCGGCGACCGCACGGTCGACCTCCTCCACGCCGGCCAGGGCGACCCGAGTGGTCTGCGCGCCGGTCGCGGGATCGGTGACGGGCCCATAGTTGCCGGACGCTCCTTCAACGGCCTTGCCGTCGATCCAGTGGTCGATGGTCTTCATTCCTGCGTGGCCTTTCTCAACTGGAGGACTCGGGATCCGGCAGGCACTTCCGCGCCGTCGGCACGGTCCGGTGGCCCGGTCCGTGCGCGGCAGCGCTAGAGGTGGCGGCGCCGCCCGGCCGCCTGGCGGTCGTACTCCTCCCGCGCCTTGACGGCTGCCGGCCGGGTGGCGGTCTGGGCTACCGGAACATCCCACCACGCCTGGGCGGCAGGCGCGCCGGACACTGTGTCGGCTGTTTCGGTCTCCACATAGACACATGTGGGGCGGTCGGAGGCACGGGCTGTCGCCAGCGCTTCCCGCAGCTCACGTACGGTCGCGGCGCGGATCACGGCCATGCCCAGGCTGGCGGCGTTGGCGGCGAGGTCGACCGGCAGCGGGGCGCCGGTGTACGTGCCGTCCTCGGACCGGAAGCGGTAGGCGGTGCCGAAGCGCTCCGCGCCGACCTGCTCGGAGAGCCCGCCGATGGAGGCGTAGCCGTGGTTCTGGATCAGCACCATCGTGAAGTTGATGCCCTCCTGGACCGCGGTGACGATCTCGGTCGGCATCATCAGATACGTGCCGTCGCCGACGAGGGACCATACGGGGCGGTCGGGGGCGGCGAGCCGGACGCCGATGGCGGCGGGGATCTCGTAGCCCATGCAGGAGTAGCCGTACTCGAGGTGGTACTGGCGGGGCGAGCGGGCCCGCCACAGCTTGTGGAGGTCGCCGGGGAGCGAGCCGGCCGCGTTGATGATCACGTCCTCGTCGCCGACCACCGCGTCCAGGGCGCCGAGCACCTGGGCCTGGGAGGGGCGGGCGTCCTCGTCCTCCGCGGCGTACGCGCGCTCGACCACCTCCTCCCAGCGGGCCTTGCCGGTGCGGTACTCCGCTTCGTAGGTCTCGTCCACCCGGTGCCCGGCAAGGCCCTGGTGCAGCGCTTCGAGCCCGGCTCGCGCGTCGGCGACGAGCGCGAGGCCGCCCATCTTGTGGGCGTCGAACGGGGTGATGTTGAGGTTGACGAAGCGCACCCCGGGCGCGGCGAAGAGGGTGGCGGAGGCGGTGGTGAAGTCGGTGTAGCGGGTGCCGATTCCGATGACCAGGTCGGCGGTGCGCGCGAGGTCGTCGGCGACCTCCGTGCCGGTGTGCCCGATGCCGCCGACGTCGCAGGGGTGGTCGTAAGGCAGCGAGCCCTTGCCTGCCTGGGTGGAGGCGACGGGGATGCCGGTCGCGTCGACGAGCGCCTTGAGCGCGTCCTCGGCCTCGCTGTGGTGGATGCCGCCACCGGCGATGATCAGGGGCCGGGCGGCGGAGCGTACGGCGTGGACGGCGTCGTCGAGCGCGGAGGCGTCGGGCGCGGGGCGGCGTACGTGCCAGACCCGGTCGGCGAAGAACTCCTCAGGCCAGTCGTACGCCTCGGCCTGGACGTCCTGGGGCAGGGCGAGGGTGACGGCGCCGGTTTCGACGGGGTCGGCGAGAACGCGTACGGCCTGCAGCGCGGCGGGGATCAGCGCCTCGGGCCGGGTGACCCGGTCGAACCAGCGGGAGACGGGGCGCAGGCAGTCGTTGACGGAGATATCGCCCGCGTACGGGACTTCGAGCTGCTGCAGTACCGGGTCGGCGGGGCGGGTGGCGAAGGTGTCCCCCGGCAGCAGGAGGACGGGCAGCCGGTTGACGGTGGCGAGGGCGGCGCCGGTGACGAGGTTGGTGGCGCCGGGGCCGATGGAGGTGGTGACGGCGTGGGTGGACAGCCGGCCCGACTGCCGGGCGTAGGCGACGGCGGCGTGCACCATGGCCTGCTCGTTGCGGCCCTGGAGGTACGGCATGGTCTGCCGCCCGGACTCCAGCAGCGCCTGGCCGAGCCCGGCCACATTGCCGTGGCCGAAGATGCCCCAGCAGGCGCCCACCAGCCGGTGCCGCCGGCCGTCCCGCTCGGTGTACTGGTGGGCCAGGAACTCCACCAGCGCCTGGGCGACGGTGAGCCGGCGGGTGGGGCTGCCTTCGCTGGTCAGGCTGGTCGGGCTGGTCGGGCGGCTCATCGGGACCTCTCAGGGTTAGAGCGGGAGGCGGGGGTCGACGGGCTGGTCGGACCAGATGGAGCGGATCCAGGCATGCTCGGGGTGGTCGCAGATCAGCCACTCCCGTTTCTCCCCCGGTCCGGCCATGACGTTGAGGTAGTACATGCCGTGGCCGGGGGCGGCGATGGACGGGCCGTGCCAGCCGTTCGGGATGACGACGGCGTCGCCGGTGCGCACCTCGGCGAGGACGTCGGTCTCCCTGCCCGGGCCGGAGGGGCTCACGCGCTGGTAGCCGAAGCCCTGGGTGCCGTGGGACTGGGCGATCTCGAAGTAGTAGATCTCCTCCAGCTCGGACTCCTCGCCGGGGCGGCACTCGTCGTGCTTGTGCGGCGGGTAGGAGGACCAGTTGCCGCCGGGGGTGAGGACTTCCACCGCGATGAGCTTGTCGCATTCGAACGCGTCTGCCGCGGCGAAGTTATTGACCTGGCGTGAGCACATTCCGGCTCCGCGCAGCTCGACGGGGACGGCGGAGGCGGCCCCGTAGCGGGCGGGCAGGCGGCGCTCGCAGCGGGCGCCGGTCAGCGCGAAGCGGCCGCCCTCGCGGGAGGCGAGGGAGACCTGGGCGTCGCGCGGGACGTAGGCGAAGTCCGTCACCCCGGCGAAGACATTCTCCCGGCCGCGGAGGGCGAAGGTCTCTCCCCCGGTCGCCACGGTGCAGGCGCCGGACAGCGGCAGCACGATCCACTCACTGTCGCGGCTGTCGAAGCTGTGCCAGCCGCCGGGCGGCAGGTCGAGCACGCGCAGGCTGCAGTAGCCCCAGCCGGCCCGCTGGGGGTCGATGTGCAGGGTGTACGGTCCCTTGCCTGCGCTTCCGGCCGGGAAGTGGAAGCTGTTGGCGGTCATGGGTGGAAGTCTCCTGGGTCGGAGTGGCTGTTCGGGGCGGCGGGCGGAGCGACTTGTTCAACGGAGCGACTTGTTCAGCGGAGCGACTTGTTCAACGGACCTGCCAGAGGGCCTGTTCGGGAACCTGTTCACAGGAGCGAGACGGCGGTGTCGACGGCCGCGGCCACATCCCCGTCGGCCGGGTAGAGCAGTGACCGGCCGACGACCAGGCCCTGCACGGTCGGCAGCCGCAGCGCCTTGCGCCACTTCTCGTATGCCCCGGCCTGGTCTTCGGCAGAGGTGCCGACGTCGCCGCCGAGCAGCACCGCGGGCAGGGTGGAGGTCTCCATGACGGCGGCCATGTCGTCCGGGTTCTCGGTGACCGGAACCTTCAGCCAGGTGTAGGCGGAGGTGCCGGCGAGGCCGGAGGCGATGGCGACGGACTTGGTGACCGCCGCGCGGCTGAGGTCGTTGGTCACCCTCCCCTCCACCCGGCGGGATATGAACGGCTCGACGAAGACCGGCAGCCGGCGGGCGGCCATGTCGTCGATGGCGCGGGCCGTGGACATCAGGGTGGCGAGCGAGCCGGGGTCGTCGTAGTCGATGCGCAGCAGCAGCTTGCCCGCGTCGAAGCCGAGCCGCTCGATGTCCTCGGCCCGGTGGCCGGTGAACCGGTCGTCCATTTCGAAGGACGCGCCGGCGAGTCCGCCGCGGTTCATCGAGCCCATGACGACCTTGTCGTCGAGGGCACCGAGCAGCAGCAGGTCGTCGAGTATGTCGGCGGTGGCGAGCACGCCGTCCACTCCGGGCCGGGACAGCGCCAGGCACAGCCGCTCCAACAAGTCGACGCGGTTGGCCATGGCCAGTTCCTGGCCGCCGACGGCCAGGGCGCCGCGCGCTGGGTGGTCGGCCGCGACGATCATCAGCCGGCCGCTGTCGCCGATCAGGGGGCGGCGGATGCGACGGGCCGCGGCCTCGGCGATGGCCTCGGGGTGCCGGGTCCGCACCCGCACGATGTCGGAGATACGGATGCTCAAGAGTGGCTCTCTCTCGGGTTCGTGGGCCGCGGTGGGGTCACGGGCGCGCGAGGGACTCCGCGCCTCGGGCGAGGGCCTGCTCGACCTCGGCCTGGGTGGGCATCGCGGAGGAACAGGCGAGGCGGGAGGCGACGATGGCGCCCGCGGCGTTGGCGTAACGCATGGTGCGTTCCAGGTTCCAGCCGGCGAGCAGGCCGTGGCACAGCGAGCCACCGAACGCGTCGCCGGCGCCGAGTCCGTTGACGACCTCGACCGGTACGGGCGGCACTTCGGCGGTGCTGCCGTCGCGGTGCACGGCGAGGACGCCTTTGGGGCCCTGCTTGACGACGGCGAGTTCCACACCCGCGTCGAGCAGGGCGTGGGCGCAGTCCTTGGGCTCGCGGACGCCCGTGGCGACCTCGCACTCGTCGAGGTTGCCGACCGCGACCGTCGCGTGCGCGAGCGCCGCCTCGTAGTACGGGCGGGCGGCGGCCATGGCGGCGGTTCCGGTGCGGCCGCCAGCGCCGGACGCGCCGCCTTCCCCGCCCCAGAACATGGGACGCCAGTCGAGGTCGAAGACCGTGATCCCGGGGCCGCCGTCGGGCCTGGGCCGACGCGCCTGCGTCCGTGCCGCCACGGCGGCCAGCGTGCTGCCGCGGCTGGGCTCCTCGCACAGACCGGTGCCGGTCACCCAGAAGACGCGGGCGGTGCGGATGGCGTCCAGATCGAGTTCGTCCGCCGCGATCTCCAGGTCCGGTGCCTTGGGCTGCCGGTAGAAGTACAGGGGGAAGTCGTCGGGCGGGAAGATCTCGCAGAAGGTGACCGGGGTGGGGTACCGCGGCACCGCGGTGACCCAGCGGTCGTCCACGCCGAACTCGCGCAGCGCCTGATGGATGTAGTCGCCGAACGGGTCCTGGCCGGTGCGGCTGACGACCGCGGTGCGGCGGCCGAGCCGGGCGGCGGCCACCGCGACGTTCGTGGCGGAGCCGCCGAGGAACTTGCCGAAGGACTCGACCTTCGCCAGCGGTACACCGGTCTGCAGCGGATAGATGTCCACCCCGATCCGGCCCATCGTGATCAGGTCGTACGGCTCGCTCATACGCGCCCCTTCGGATTCGGCTCTGGCACAGGTCTAGTCGGGCCCGCGGAACCCTGTCAATAGTTTGTCCTAACATATTGACTTGTCTTGAAACGAGGGAGTGACGTTAAGTCCTAATGTCAGGACACAGTCTTGACACCCCTTGGGAGGGGCATGAAAGCTACCGAGCAGCCCCGACGTATGCCCTTGCCCGGTCACTGCCGACCGGCGAGAGGAGAGCCGCCGCATGACCGCCGTCACGCCCTCATCTCCCAGCCTGCACCGCATCAGGGTCGGATCCGCACCGGACTCCTGGGGGGTGTGGTTCCCGGACGACCCCGAGCAGGTGCCCTGGGAGCGCTTCCTGGACGAGGTCGCCCGGGCCGGGTACTCCTGGATCGAGCTGGGCCCCTACGGGTACCTCCCCACCGATCCGGCACGCCTGACCGAGGAGGTCTCCCGCCGGAACCTGAAGGTCTCGGCCGGCACCGTCTTCACCGCGCTGCACCGCGGCCCGGCCGTCTGGGACGCCACCTGGCGGCATGTCGCCGAGGTCGCGGGGCTCGCCCAGGCCTTGGGCGCCCGTCATCTCGTCGTCATCCCGGCCTTCTGGCGCGATGACAAGACGGCCGAGCTGATCGAGAGCCCGGAGCTGACGCCTGGCCAGTGGCGCGATCTGACAACCGGCATGGAGCGGCTGGGTCGGCAGGTGCGCGAGCAGTTCGGCCTCGACATCGTCGTCCACCCGCACGCGGACACCCACATCGACGGTGAGGAGAACGTCGCGCGGTTCCTCGACGCCACCGACCCCGGCCTGGTCAGCCTCTGCCTGGACACGGGGCACTACGCCTACTGCGGCGGCGACAGCGTCAAGCTCATCGAGACCTACGGCGAGCGGATCGGCTACCTCCATCTCAAGCAGGTGGACCCGGAGATCCTTGCCGACGTGGTCAAGAACGGCACGCCCTTCGGGCCGGCCGTGCGCCAGGGGGTGATGTGTGAGCCACCGAAGGGGGTACCCGCGCTGGAGCCCGTCCTGGTCGCGGCACAGAATCTCGGCGTCGACCTGTTCGCGATCGTGGAGCAGGACATGTACCCCTGCCCACCCGACCGGCCCTTCCCGATCGCCGAGCGGACCCGGCGCTTCCTGCGCTCCTGCGGAGCCTGACCCCGCCTGACGTCAACGACGGAAGAGGAGAGACACACCATGACGCAGCAGGGGACGCTCGGGGTCGCGGTCATCGGGACCGGGAAGATGGGCGCCGACCACGTACGCCGGATCAACGAGGTCATCAGCGGGGCCCGGGTGACCGCGGTCGTCGACATCGACGCGGAGCGCGCCAAGCACATCGCCGACGGCATCGAGGGCTGCAGGGCCCACACCGACCCGGCAGCGGCCATGGCCGCCGATGACGTCGACGCGGTACTCATCGCCTCGCCCGGCCCGGCTCACGAGGGCGCGCTGCTCCAGGCGTTCGAACACGATCTGCCGGTGCTGTGCGAGAAGCCGCTCACTCCGGACTCCGCGTCCGCGCTCCGGGTGCTGGGGGCCGAACAGAAGCTGGGCCACCGCCGGGTGCAGGTCGGCTTCATGCGCCGCTATGACTCCGAGTACATGAGGCTCAAGTCGCTGCTCGCGAGCGGCGAGCTCGGCCGGCCCCTGATGCTGCACTGCCGTCACCGCAACGCCTCGGTGCACCACTACTTCACCAACGAGATGCTCATCAACGACTCTGTGGTGCACGAGATGGACTGCGCCCGCTGGCTGCTGGAGCAGGAGATCACCGCGGTCACCGTGCTCCGCCCGAGCCCCAACTCCGGCGCGCCGCACGGCCTCAGCGACCCGCAGCTGGTCCTGTTCGAGACCGATGGCGGGGTGATCGTCGATGTCGAGATGTTCGCCACCTGCGGCTTCGGCTATCAGGTGCAGGCCGAGGCGGTCTGCGAGAACGGCACCGCGCGCATCGGCGAGGCACACGGCCTGATGACCAACACCGCGGGCCGCTGGGGTGGCGAGATCGCACCCGACTTCGTGGCCCGATTCGAGGAGGCGTACGACCGTGAGGTGCAGCGCTGGGTGAACGCGACCCTGCGGGGCGAGGTCGAGGGGCCCAGCGCCTGGGACGGCTACGCCGCGGCCGCCGTCTGCGAGGCCGGCGTACGGGCCCAGGCCACTGGCGAGCGCACCGCCGTCAGCATGATCGAGCGGCCTGCCTTCTACAGCTGAGCGCCCGCCGAGCCGATGAGCTGTTACGCAAGCCTGCGGGCCCGTGCCGTCCGCGGGTCGCCTTCCCACCCGCCTGCCCTGTAGAGCCGCGGATGGATGGGCGAATCCCCGGCGCGAGCGCCGGGCCGGCGGCTTGGACGCCCACGCTCGTACCCAACAACCGTCCACCCACTCATCAAGGGAACCGCTGATGCGTATCGGATTTCTCGGCGCGGGCCGGATCGGTGCCTTCCATGCCGCCGCCCTGGCGGGCATGGACGGCGTCGATGAGCTGCTGATCGGCGACGCCGACCGCGGGCGCGCAGCCGAGCTCGCTCAGCGGATCGGCGCCCGGGCGGCGGAGTCGGTGGACGCCGTGTTCACAGCGGGGGTTGACGCGATCCTGATCGCCACCGCCACCGCCTCGCACGCCGAACTCATCACCCGCGCGGCGCGCGCCGGGCTGCCCACGTACTGCGAGAAGCCCATCGCCCTCGATCTGGCCGGCACGGTGCGCGCGCTGCGGGAGGCCGAGGCCGCCGGGACGCTGCTGCAGATCGGCTTCCAGCGGCGCTTCGACGCCGGGTACCGGGCGGCCAAGGAGGCGTACCGCTCCGGGCGGCTCGGCCGGGTGCACACCATCCGGGCCATCACCTCCGACGCCGCGCCGCCGCCCCCGGAATTCGTCCCGCTGTCCGGCGGGCTGATCCGGGACTGCCTGGTGCATGACTTCGACGCCGTGCGCTGGCTGACCGGGCGGGAGGTCGTCGAGGTCTTCGCGACCGGCTCGGTCGGCGGAGCGGCGTTCTTCCGCGAGGCAGGCGACGTGGACACCGCCGCCGCCCTGCTGACCCTGGACGACGGCACCCTCGTCACCGCCACCGCCACCCGCTACAACGGCGCCGGCTATGACGTGCGCATGGAACTGTCCGGCGAGCGCGACCAGTTCGTCGTCGGCCTGGACGACCGTACGCCCTTCACCTCCGCCGAGCCCGGCGGGCCCGCAGCCCCAGCCCGCCCCTGGACCGGCTTTCTGGATCGGTTCGACGGCGCGTACCGGGCGGAACTCGAGGCCTTTGTACGGGCCGCGCGGGGCGATACTCCAAACCCCTGCTCCGGCCATGAGGCGTTGTACGCCCTGCTGGTCGCCGAGGCCTGCGAGCTGTCCCGGACCGAGCACCGGGCCGTACAGCTCAGCGAGATCACCAAGCGGATCGCCGAAATCGTCTGACTCTCGCCACAGTTGTCACCGCCCTGCGAGTTCCGCGTCACAGACCTTCAACAGGGCCTTCCTCCTCTCGCTGTATGTCGTTGTCCGGACACAGGGTGAAGATCACCAGCGGAAGTGCCGCAGCCGTCCCGTCGGTCCCCCAGCCGACGCTGCGGTCCCGCGAGGAGGTGCGAGAGATGACTCACCGGAAGCTGTGGTCGTACAAGGAGATCGCCGCGCACATCCGCGTGCAGACCGCCACCGTCCGTTCGTATCGGAAGCACGGGCTGTTGCCACCCCCCGACCTGATGGAGGGTGGCAAGCCCTACTGGTTCGCTGACACCATCCGTGCGTGGGTCGCCAGCCGGCCGAGGAACCGCGGCCGCCAGGAACCCCTGCCTTAGTGACCAGAGTTGGCGTGAGGCAGCCCCCCGGCTGCCTCAGGTGGTGCGGGCAGCGCCCACCGGGTCCCGTTCCATGTCCTTGGGGCGGGACTCGGTGCCGCCTGCCGACGGGCTCTCCCCCTCGCTCAGCCCGATACGGCCGTGCAGCCGGCGCAGCGGTCCCGGCGCCCACCAGGTGGCGCGCCCGGTGAGCCGCATCACCGCGGGTACCAGCAGACTCCGGACGACCATCGCGTCCATGAGGACAGCCAAGGCAATCCCCAGGCCCAGCATCTTGGTGTTGGTCACCCGCGAGGTGCCTATGGCCACCATGACGACGGCCAGGATGACCGCGGCAGCGGTGATCAGCCCGCCGGTCCGCTGGAGGCCGAAGACCACCGCACCCCGGTGATCGCCGGTCCGGTCGTACTCCTCCTTGATCCGGGAGAGCAGGAAGACGCCGTAGTCCATGGACAGTCCGAAGGCGACGCAGAACATCAGCACGGGAAGCGTGGTCTCGATGTCGCCGGTGGAGGTGAAGCCCAGCGGCCCGGACAGATGCCCGTCCTGGAAGACCCATACCACGGCGCCGAACATCGCCGTAAGGCTGAGCGCGTTGAGCACGACGGCCTGAAGCGGTATCAGCACACTCCCGGTGAGCAGGAAGACCAGCAACAGGGTGACGACCACGATGATCGCGGCGGCCCACGGCAGCCGCTCGCCGATGGCGTCCTTGGAGTCCACCAGGACAGCGGCCGTGCCCGTGACCGAGGTCTTGAAGGGCGCCGGCTCGGACCGTATCTCCCGCACCAGGTCCTGGCTCGCGGCGTCCACCGCCTCCCCTCGTGGCAGCACGCCGATGTGGGCGATCTCTCCGTTCGACCGGGCCGCTTCAGCCGGTCCGGGCTCCCCGATGAGCTGCCCGCGGACGTACTGCCCGGTCGGGCCGTCCACCCTCAGCACGTCGGGGAGCCGGGAGATCCGGCTGCTGTAGTCCGCGAGCTCCGAGGCCGACGGCCCGCCCTCGGTGAGGACTTGCACCGCCCCGCCGGGGCTGCCCGGGAAACCGTCCCGGATGTGCTGCTGGACGACATGGGACTCGGCCGTCGAGGGCAGCTGCCGGTCGTCGGCCGTGCCGAACCGTACGCCGAGGAAAGGCAGCCCGAGCAGCACCAGACCAGCGGTGGTGGCGACAGCGAAGACGGGCGCCCGCCGCATCACCAGCCGGGTGGCCCGGGCCCAGCGCGATCCGTGCTCTTCCGCCGATGCCGAGGGGAAGTCTCCCGGAACGGTGCGCCGCCCCCGCGAGAACAGCTTGCGCAGATCCAGCGCATTCACGCGCTCACCGAGCAGCACCAGTGCGGCGGGCAGGATGACGAGCGCGGCAGCCGCGGCCAGCAGCACCACGGCGATGCCGGCATAGGCGAAAGAGCGCAGGAAGTACTGCGGGAAGACGAGCATCGCGGCGAGCGAGACGGCAACGGTGAGCGCGGAGAACAGAACCGTACGCCCCGCGGTGCGCAGGGTCGTCCCTACGGCTGCCCCTGGCAGCGCCCCGCCGGCCAGCTCCTCGCGGAACCTCCGCACGATGAACAGGGCATAGTCGATGGCCAGTCCCAGGCCCAGCGCGGTGGTGAGGTTCTGCGCGAAGACGGAGACATCGGTGAACTCGGTGAGCCCGCGGAGCACGGCGTTGGTGCCGAGGATCGCCACGATGCCGATGCCCAGCGGCAGCAGCGCGGCGACCGCGCTGCCGAAGACCATGACGAGCAGCACCAAAGTGACCGGGAGGGCGATCAACTCCGCCCGCATCAGGTCTTCCTGAATGGTCGTCTGCAACTCGTCCCGCACCGCCACCGGACCGCCGAGCGAGACCTCCACCGGGCCGTGCCGCCCGCGGAACTTCGGCCCGATACGGTCCAGGACCCGCGACTGCGCCTGCTCGTCGCCCTCGATCCGCGCGGTGATCAACGCCTCATGGCCGTCCTTCGCCCGCAGCGCCGGCGAGCGGGTGCCCCAGTAGGAGCCGACACCGCTGACCGACTTCTCCCGCTCCAGATTCCGGGCGAGCCGGCCGGCCTCCGCGGCCACGGCCGGATCGTCGACCTTCGCGTCGCCGCTGTCGACGAGAAGCATCAGATTCGGCTGAGCGGCCGGGAAGGCGCGCTCCAGCGCCTTGGTGGCATACGACGATTCGGCGTCCGGCGCCTGCCACCCCCCGCTGCCCATCCGGTCGGCCACACCGCTCCCGGCGACCACGGCCAGCGCGGTGAACAGCAGAGCAAGCAGCAGCGACAGCCGTGGCCGGGCGGTAACCGCCCTGGTCCAGCCCCCCATCGGCTGGTTGACAGCAGGCATGGCGCAGGTGTCCCCTTCCCCCTGGTTGCCAATAAACTGGCAAACACGAGCGACCACTCGCGTCTCCAGGGCTAAAGAATGCGAGCGAGCACTCGTGTTTGTCAACGCCCTTTGAGATCTTGGGGATACGCGTGCCGGACACCAAGCCAGCAGAGCCCGAGAAGCCTCGCCGCAGGCAGGCGCGAGGAGAGCGCCGCATGGCGCAGTTGCTCGAGGCCGCGGCCCGCGTGTTCTGCAAGGCCGGCTACACCGCGGCCAGCACCAACGCCATCGCCCGCGAGGCCGGCGTCTCCCCCGGCACGCTGTACCAGTTCTTCCCCAACAAGGAGGCCCTCGCCGTCGAGCTGGGGCGGCGCCTCACCGAGCAGATGCGGCAAACGCACGGCCAGGTCTTCACGTTCACGGACGCCTCACTGCCGCTGGCCGAGACACTGGAGGCAATCCTCGACCCACTGATCGAGTTCAACTGCCACCACCCCGCGCTCCTCGCCCTGATCCACAGCTCCGACGTGCCCGGAAAGTTCGTGGAGGAGCACGACGCACTGCACGCCTCCCTGCTGGACCGCGTCGAGAACCTGATCTCCCTCTACGCCCCCGGACTGCCCGACGCCCACCGCGCCCGTGTCGCGAGGATGAGTTTCGCCCTCTTCAAGGCCGGCCTGGAGCTGGTTCTCGCTCACGAGGGCGAGGAACGGGAGGCCTACATCGCCGAATTGAAGGCCTCGCTCCACCGCTACCTCGCCCCTCTCGCCGACACCGAGGCCGCACCCTCCTCCCCGCAAGGCCCCCGAGGGTCACCGGCATCAGCCGAGAATTCACACTGAACGCCTACGTGGCGGCCGGCCGTACGTAGCGCTGAAAGCGACGGGCAGCGCGTAATGGAATACCCCCTAGGGGTACTGTGTTGTCCATACGTACGTCACCACGAACGCGAAGACGTGAACAGCCCACAAGGAGAGAGCGCTCATGACCGCCGAGACGACGACCGAGACCAGCGGGTCGACCATCACCTACCGGGTGAGCGGGATGTCGTGTTCCCACTGCGAGAACGCGATCTCCCAGGAGGTCTCCGCCCTCCCCGGCGTCAGCTCCGTCCAGGCCGTGGCCGCCACCGGCCTGGTCACCATCACCTCCATGGCCTCGCTGGACGAGGAGGCCGTCCGCGCCGCCATCGACGAAGCGGGCTTCGAGCTCCAGGGCCGGGCCTGACGCTCGAGCGGTCCCCTGACACTCACCCGACGCTCCGAAGCCAGAGGTAGACATGACCGATACGGCCACTGGGACCGAGGCACGACGCCCGGCCACGGCGCAGGTGGACCTTGCCGTCGGCGGTATGACCTGCGCCTCCTGCGCTGCCCGCATCGAGAAGAAGCTCAACCGGATGGACGGCGTGACCGCCACCGTCAACTTCGCCACGGAGAAGGCCCGAGTGTCGTACGGCGACGGGGTCGAGGTCGCCGATCTCATCGCCACCATCGAGCGGACGGGCTACACCGCTGAGCCGCCCCCGGTGCGCGCGCCTCAGTCCTCCATCGAGGCCGAGGCCGAGTCCGAGTCCGAGTCCGGGACCGAGGCCGGGACCGATGGTGAGCCGGGGACAGCGCCGGACGGTGACGAAGGGGCCGAGCTGCGCGCGCTGCGCCGACGGCTGCTCGTCTCGCTCGTGCTGTCCGTGCCGGTGGCGCTGATGGCGATGGTTCCGCCGCTGCAGTTCGACTCCTGGCAGTGGCTGTCCCTGTTCCTCGCGGTCCCCGTCGTGGTGTGGGGCGGACTGCCCTTCCACCGGGCCGCCTGGACGGGCGTCCGGCACGGCGCCGCCACCATGGACACCCTGGTCTCGGTCGGCACACTGGCGGCCTTCGGCTGGTCGCTGTGGGCGCTGTTCCTCGGCCACGCCGGGACGCCCGGGATGCGGCACGAATTCGCCCTCACCGCAGCCCCGGCCGACCCGGCCTCGACGATCTATCTCGAGGTCGCGGCCGGAGTGACCACCTTCATCCTGCTCGGCCGCTATCTGGAGACGCGGTCCCGGCGCCGGGCGGGCGCGGCCCTGCGGGCACTGATGGAACTCGGCGCCAAGGACGTGGCCGTGCTCCACCCTGATGGGCACGAGGAGCGTATTCCGGTGGCGCGCCTGGCGATCGGGGACCGCTTCGTCGTCCGTCCCGGCGAGAAGATCGCCACGGACGGCACGGTCGTCGAAGGCAGCTCGGCTGTGGACGTCTCGATGCTCACCGGCGAGTCCGTTCCGGTCGACGTCAGCGTCGGCGACGGGGTGACGGGCGCGACGGTGAACACCTCGGGCCGGCTGGTCGTCGAGGCCACCCGGGTCGGCGCGGACACCCGGCTGGCACGGATAGCGCGGCTCGTGGAGGACGCGCAGAACGGCAAGGCCGAGGTGCAGCGGCTCGCCGACCGGATCTCCGGGGTCTTCGTGCCCGTGGTGCTGCTGCTCGCCATCGGCACCCTGGTCGGCTGGCTGCTGGTGACGGGGGATGCGACGGCCGCGTTCACCGCCGCGGTGGCCGTACTGATCATCGCCTGCCCCTGCGCCCTGGGGCTGGCGACGCCGACGGCGCTGATGGTCGGTACGGGCCGCGGCGCCCAGCTCGGCATTCTGATCAAGGGCCCGGAGGTGCTGGAGTCCACCCGCCGGGTCGACACCGTCGTCCTCGACAAGACCGGCACGGTGACCACCGGGACAATGGCCCTGCAGCGTGCCGTCACGGGCGACGGGGTTTCCGAGCGCGACCTGCTGCGGCTCGCCGGCTCCCTTGAGCACGCCTCCGAGCACCCCATCGCCCAGGCGATCACGACCGGCGCGCGGGAACGGGTGGGCTCGCTTCCCGTCCCCGAGAGCTTCGAGAACGCAGCCGGACTCGGCGTCCGGGGTGTCGTCGGCGGACACAAGGTCCTCGTCGGGCGCGAGAAGCTGCTCGCCGAGTACGACGTCGTGCTGCCGGACCGGCTCGCGGAGGCCAAGGCCGCGGCGGAGGCGGAGGGGGACACAGCGGTGGCCGTCGCCTGGGACGGCGAGGCCCGCGGCGTCCTCACCGTCTCGGACGCCATCAAGGACACCAGCGCCCAGGCGGTGGCGGAGCTGCGCGCCCTGGGCCTGACGCCGGTACTGCTCACCGGCGACAACCGGCTCGTGGCCGAGTCGGTGGCACGCGCGGTGGGCATCGACGAGGTGATCGCGGAGGTTCTGCCACAGGACAAGGTGACGGTCGTACGGAGACTGCAGAGCGAAGGCGGTACGGTCGCCATGGTCGGCGACGGCGTCAACGACGCTGCCGCGCTGGCAGCGGCGGATCTCGGCCTGGCCATGGGCACCGGCACCGACGCGGCCATGGAGGCGGGCGACCTCACGCTCGTAAGCGGCGACCTGCGCGTCGCGGCCGACGCGATCCGGCTCTCCCGCCGAACCCTCGGCACGATCAAGGGAAATCTGTTCTGGGCGTTCGGCTACAACGTGGCCGCGCTGCCGCTCGCCGCGGCCGGAGCGCTCAACCCGATGATCGCGGGCGCGGCGATGGCGTTCTCGTCGGTCTTCGTGGTGATGAACAGCCTCCGACTGAGGACCTTCACACCATCCCCATAAGTGGCACCACATCCTCACTTGATGGTGCGGATCTTTATTTGGAGGGTGTTGCCCTCGTTGGTGCACTTATGGCAAGAGACCCAGATCACATCCGGCTGAACGTAACCATCCGCAGGGGTCGCGAGTCTAACCTTGCGATGTCGCGCTCCCGGCGGAGCGAGACATTGGCCAGGCCGGATCGTCTTGGGGGACGAGCCGACCGTGCGTTGGCCGGGACACGTGCCCGGGGAGCTTTGAGCGGCCCTCCCGTACGTACGCGTCCCGGCAGAGCGTCAGGCAGACCGTGAGCTTCTGCGGCCAGCAGACGCCCGGCCGGATCCCGTGGGGGGAATCCGATCCGGGAATGGAAAGCGCCCCGCTCCGACCCGTGGGGGGATCAGAGCTGGGGCGCTTTTCGCTTCGCTGGGCACCCCGCCCCGACCCTCCCTGCTACCGCAGGGGCCCAAGCATCGGAACCAGGACGCCATTCACTTCACCAGGCACCCCGCCCCGACCCTCCCTGCCACCGCAGGGGCCCAAGCATCGGAACCAGGACGCCATTCACTTCACTCGGCGCCCGGTCAGCGCTTTTCGAGCGGGATGAAGTCGCGCTCGACCACACCCGTGTAGATCTGGCGCGGACGGCCGATACGGGAGCCCGGCTCCTTGATCATCTCGTGCCACTGCGCGATCCAGCCGGGAAGCCGGCCCAGCGCGAACAGCACCGTGAACATCTCGGTCGGGAAGCCCATCGCCCGGTAGATCAGACCGGTGTAGAAGTCCACATTCGGGTAAAGCTTGCGCGAGACGAAGTAGTCGTCGGCAAGGGCGTGCTCCTCGAGCTTCAGCGCGATGTCCAGCAGCTCGTCGCTCTTGCCGAGTGCCTCGAGGACATCGTGCGCCGCAGCCTTGATGATCTTCGCCCGGGGGTCGAAGTTCTTGTAGACGCGGTGCCCGAAGCCCATAAGCTTCACGCCGTCTTCCTTGTTCTTCACCTTGCGGATGAAGGTGTCGACATCGCCGCCGGCGTCCCGGATGCCCTCCAGCATCTCCAGCACCGACTGGTTGGCGCCGCCGTGCAGCGGACCCCACAGCGCGCTGATGCCCGCCGAGACGGAGGCGAACATGTTGGCCTGCGAGGAGCCGACCAGGCGCACGGTCGAGGTCGAGCAGTTCTGCTCGTGGTCCGCGTGCAGGATCAGCAGCTTCTCCAGGGCGTTGACCACAACCGGGTCCAGCTCGTACTCGGCGGCCGGCACAGAGAAGGTCATGCGCAGGAAGTTCTCGACATATTCGAGGTCATTGCGCGGGTAGACGAACGGGTGGCCGACCGACTTCTTGTATGCGTACGCCGCGATGGTCGGAAGCTTGGCCAGCAGCCGGACGGTCGACAGGTTGCGCTGCTGCTCGTCAAACGGATTGTGGCTGTCCTGATAGAAGGTCGACAGCGCGCTGACGACGGAGGACAGCATCGCCATCGGGTGGGCGTCACGCGGGAAGCCGTCGTAGAACCGCTTGACGTCCTCGTGCAGCAGGGTGTGATGGGTGATCTCGGCCTTGAACTCCGCGAGCTCATCGGCCGTCGGAAGCTCGCCGTTGATCAGCAGATAGGCCACCTCGAGGAAGGTGCTGCGCTCGGCAAGCTGCTCGATGGGATAACCGCGGTAGCGCAGAATGCCCTGTTCACCGTCGAGGTAGGTGATGGCCGATTTGTACGCGGCGGTGTTGCCGTAGCCGCTGTCCAGGGTCACCAGACCGGTCTGGGCTCGGAGCTTCCCGATGTCAAAGCCCTTGTCGCCGACAGTGCTGTCGACGACCGGGAAGGTGTACTCGCCGTCCCCATACCGCAGTACTACAGAGTTGTCGCTCACGTCATCCCTCACCGACGTTGTGCCTCTTCTTCGAGGTGCCCTGACTATCTCTACCTTCCCCCATTTGGCGCGATGCCGTGCACTCGGGGTCGGCTGCAAGGTCTATGGATGGCACGCAGTGCCACGTGCGGGGACCATCCTGCTCCTATTTGATCGATCAGGAAAGCCGATCGGCCTGGGAACCTCCCCCGATGGCCCCGCTGAGCCGGTGATCGAGAGCTGTACAGCGCCGTCCGGCGGAGACCGTGCGCACCGCCTGACCGATGGCCCTACGCGAACCCACCAGCACGACCAGGCGTTTCGCCCGTGTGACCGCCGTATACAACAGATTGCGCTGGAGCATCATCCAGGCTCCGGTGGTGACAGGAATCACCACGGCCGGATATTCGCTGCCCTGCGAGCGATGGATGGTCACCGCGTAGGCGTGGGCCAGTTCGTCCAACTCGTCGAAGTCGTAGCCCACCTCCTCGTCTTCGTCCGTCAAAACGGTCAGCTGCTGGTCGACCAGATTCATTGCGGTGACGACGCCGACCGTGCCGTTGAAAACTCCGTTGGCCCCCTTTTCATAGTTGTTCCGGATCTGGGTGACCTTGTCGCCCACGCGGAAGATCCGCCCTCCGAACCGCCGCTCCGGCAGGTCGGGGCGCGCGGGGGTGACGGCCTGCTGGAGGAGCCCGTTGAGCGTCCCCGCCCCGGCCGGGCCGCGGTGCATGGGCGTGAGCACCTGGACGTCGCGCCGCGGGTCCAGCCCGAACTTCGCGGGGATGCGGCGGGCCACCACATCGACCGTCAGCCGCCCCGCCTCCTCGGTGTCATCCTCGGTGAACAGGAAGAAATCGGGAAGCCCCTGTGTGATGGGCGGCACACCGGAGTTGATGCGGTGGGCGTTGGTCACCACGCCCGACTGCTGGGCCTGCCGGAAGATCCGGGTGAGCCGTACGGCCGGCACCGGGCTGTCGGGCGCCAGCAGGTCGCGCAGCACCTCGCCCGCGCCCACGGACGGCAGCTGGTCCACATCCCCCACCAGCAGCAGATGAGCGCCCGGCGGCACGGCCTTCACCAGCTTGTTGGCGAGCAGCAGATCGAGCATCGACGCCTCGTCGACGACCACCAGATCGGCCTCCAGCGGCCGGTCCCGGTCGTACGCGGCGTCGCCGCCGGGCTTGAGCTCCAGCAGCCGGTGCACGGTGGAGGCCTCCGCCCCGGTCAGCTCGGACAGCCGCTTGGCGGCCCGCCCGGTCGGCGCCGCCAGGATCACCCGGGCCTTCTTCGCCCGCGCCAGCTCGACCACCGACCGCACGGTGAAGGACTTGCCGCAGCCCGGCCCACCGGTCAGCACCGCGACCTTCTCGGTCAGGGCCAGCCGCACCGCCTGCTCCTGCTCGGGCGCCAGCTCCGCGCCCGTGCGGTCCGCGAGCCAGGACAGGGCCTTGTCCCACTCCACCGACCGGAAGGCGGGCAGCCGGTCCTGGTCGGTGCGCAGCAGCCGCAGCAGCTGCCCGGCCAGGGAGATCTCGGCGCGGTGGAAGGGCACCAGATACACGGCGGAGACGGGCTCGGTGCCGTCCCCTCCCGGCACCTTCTCCCGTACGACGCCCTCCTCGTCGGCCGCCAGCTCTCCCAGGCAGTCGATGACCAGGCCGATGTCCACCTGGAGCAGCTTCACCGCGTCGGCGATCAGCTGCTCCTCCGGCAGATAGCAGTGCCCATTGTCGGCGGACTGCGAGAGGGCGTACTGCAGGCCTGCCTTGACGCGGTCCGGGCTGTCGTGCGGTATGCCGACCGCCTGGGCGATCCGGTCGGCGGTGAGGAACCCGATGCCCCACACGTCCGCCGCCAGCCGGTACGGCTGATTCCGTACGACCGAGATGGAGGCGTCGCCGTACGTCTTGTAGATCCGCACGGCGATGGAGGTCGAGACGCCGACGCCCTGCAGGAAGACCATCACCTCCTTGATGGCCTTCTGCTCCTCCCAGGCCGCGCCGATGAGCCTGGTGCGCTTGGGGCCGAGGCCGGGCACCTCGATCAGCCGCTTCGGCTCCTGCTCGATGACGTCGAGGGTGTCGGTACCGAAGTGGTCGACGATCCGCTCGGCGATCTTCGGCCCGATGCCCTTGATCAGGCCGGAGCCCAGATAGCGCCGGATGCCCTGGATCGTGGCGGGCAGCACCGTGGTGTAGTTCTCCACCGTGAACTGGCGGCCGTACTGCGGGTGGGAGCCCCAGCGGCCCTCCATCCGCAGCGATTCGCCCGGCTGCGCGCCGAGCAGGGAGCCGACCACCGTCAGCAGCTCACCACCGCCACGGCCCGTGTCGACCCGGGCGACCGTATAGCCGTTCTCCTCGTTGGCGTACGTGATCCGCTCCAGGACGCCCTCGACCACTGCCAGTTGCACCATGCAGTGACGGTACCGCCGGGTGCCGACACCCCGTTCGGCCTGTGGACAACCCAGCCCGCGGGCCGAACCGCATTAGGCTGCGGCGGGAGGAGGGACCGATATGCGGGGTTACGACCTGCTGGTTGTGGGCTCGGCCAACGCCGACCTGGTGGTGGGCGTCGAGCGCCGCCCCGGGGCCGGCGAGACCGTGCTCGGCTCGGACCTGGTCATCCACCCGGGCGGCAAGGGCGCCAACCAGGCTGTCGCCGCGGCCCGGCTCGGCGCCCGTACCGCGCTGCTGGCCCGGGTTGGCGACGACGCCCACGGCCGCCTGCTGCTGGACTCGCTGCGCGCGGCGGGAGTGGACGCCGTCGGCGTCCTGGTCGGCGGCGCACCCACCGGCGTGGCCCTGATCACCGTGGACCCGTCGGGCGACAACAGCATCGTGGTCTCCCCCGGCGCCAACGCCCGCCTCACGCCGGAGGACGTACGCGCCGCCGGCAGCCTGCTGTCCGCCGCCCGCATGATCTCCCTGCAGCTGGAGATCCCACTGGAGACGGTCGCCGAGGTCGTGCGCGCCGCCTCACCCGGCACGCGCATCGTCCTCAACGCCTCGCCGCCCGCTCCCCTGCCGCCCGAGGTGCCGCCCGCCTGCAACCCGTTGGTGGTCAACGAGCACGAGGCCCGGTTCCTGCTGGCCGGGGACCCGGCCGCGCGGTTCGACGACCCGGAGGTATGGGCCCGGGCGCTGCTCGCTCGCGGCCCGCGCTCGGTGGTGGTGACCTTGGGAGCGCAGGGCGCGCTCGTCGCGGACCCGGGGGGCGATCCCACCGGGCTGAGGACCGGGGCAGCGTGCATACGGGTGCCCAGCGTCCCTGTGAACCCCGTGGACACCACCGGCGCGGGCGACGCGTTCACGGCCGCGCTGGCCTGGCGGCTCGGCGCCGGGGACAGCCTGGAGGCGGCCGTACGTTTCGCGGTCCGGGTCGGCACGGCCGCCGTCACCCGGGCCGGGGCACAGGAGTCGTTCCCGACTGCCGAAGAGATGGGCCGACCGTAGAGCTGATGGTTTCCTGAGGGAGAACGATGACATCTCAGGCAGATCACCATCACGGCTATGTGTGGCTGGGCAGCGGGCTCGAGCTGCTCAGGGACGGGCCGCGCAGGCCCGAGGATCCCGAATTCACCACCAGCAGGGTTCCGCCGCTGGAGCTGGCCCACTGGCTGCTCAAGCCGCGCGGCCTCATCCAGGGCACATGGACGGATGCGCGGGAAGCCGCCGCATGGTTCGGCGCCCAGGCCCGGGAGCACGCCGCCGCGTTCTCCTCCGGGCACGACCGCGACATCGAGGTGATCGCAGCAAAGGTGCAGAGCGCGGCCGAGGCCGTCGCCCGTGGGGAAGATGTCGTCGGCGGCTGGTATCTGACGGGGCAGCGGTTCCTGTCGGTCTGCCTGATCGCCTGCCCGCACCGCTTCCGGCCCGAATACCCGTGTCCTCAGCGATGACCCCCGAACGCCCTGGCGGACACGGCTGAGGGGCCCGGTCCATGGACCGGGCCCCTCGCGAGGTCCCCCCTCCAAGGCTTCTCCAATCCCCCCTGGATCCCCCTGGGAAGCCTGATGCCACGTATGACCCATGACGGCCCAGGAGGGTTGCACCAAGGTCTCGAATTTATCGTTCCGTTACCTGCGGGGTCTGGGCACGAAGACTCGGCGGGCGCCGGATGAAAACCGCTTCCCGGGCAACCCGGTTCGTGCCTCACCGCCTCGGGAGCTGATATGCAGGGCGCACGGCACCGTTTCGCGGCGTCGCGGACAAAACATGAGATCCCACCCTTGGCTCTGCCAGGGGGACCCGTCGACCGGGAACTCGGTCTGTTCCAAGGAGTCAGATGAAACTCGCCTTCTCGACCCTCGGTGTCCCCGGCATGCCCATCCCGGAGGTGGTACGGCTCGCCGCCGAGAACGGCTTCCACGGGGTGGAGCTGCGCGCCCACCCGGAGGAGCCCGTGCACCCTGGAATCGGGCTCTCCGAACGCGTCGATGTGGTCGAGGAGTTCAAGAACGCCGGGGTACGGATCCTCGCCCTGGCCGGGGATACGAAGGTCGCCGCGCCCGGCGACGACGAGGCCGTACTCGACGAGCTGCACCAGCTGCTGGCGCTCGCCCGCGACCTCGGCACCCGCCGCGTACGGGTCTTCCCCGGCGGCGGGGGCCAGCCGGCCGAAGAGGCGGACGCGCTGGCCGCCCGCCGCCTCGCCGCAGCCGCCCCGCGTGCCGCCGACCTGGGCGTACGGCTACTGCTGGAGACACACGACTCGCACAGCCGGGGCCTCGACGTGGCACGTGTCCTCGGACTCGTCGGACATCGCATGGTCGGCGCGGTCTGGGACCTGATGCACCCTTGGCTCAGCGGTGAGGAACCCGCCACCACCCTGGCGGTGCTCGGCCCGCACCTGGACTACGTCCAGGTGAAGGACATCGCCTCTGCCGAGGACACCACCCCGGTCGCCCTCGGCAAGGGCATCCTGCCGCTTGCCGAGTGCATCGAGCTGCTCACCCGCGCGGAGTGGGACGGCTGGCTCAGCTGGGAGTACGAGCAGCGGTGGTACCCGCAGGCAGTGGAGTTGCCGCGGCTCCTGGGGCCGGCGCGCGACCATCTGGCCCGGCTGCTCGCCCAGTCCGCCTGAGCCGGCCGGCGCCGCCGAGCGAGGTGACGGCGACCCCGCCCACCAGCAGGGCCGCCGCACACCAGCGCAGCGGCCCGGCCCGCTCGCCGACCAGCAGCGCCGCCGACGACATCCCGAAGACGGGCACCAGCAGCGAGAACGGCGCGACGGCGGAGGCGGCGTACGTACGCAGCAGGAAGCCCCAGGCGCCGAAGCCGAACACGGTCGTCACCCACGCCACGTAGACGACCGTGCCGGCCCCGCTCCAGGTCGAGCGAACGCAGTGCGCCGAGGTCGGCGTCAGGGCCTTCAAGGAGCAGGGACAGGGCGAGCAGCGGCAGGACGGGCACCAGGCTGGCCCACACCATGAAGGCCAGGGCGTCGCGCGGCGCTGCCTTGCGGGTGAGGACGTTGGACACGCCCCAGAACGCGGCGGCCGCGACGACCAGGACGAAGCCGAGCAGTGGAAAGCCGTTCGCGTGCTCGCCGACGAGGGGACCGTGTTCGTCGTCCCGCAGCGCGGCGCGTTCGTCTCCGCCCCCGAGCAGCCCGGCAGCGAGGGCGCGGGCGCATAGCGGGGAACCCCGCCCGTCCGCCATGGGCGGAACGACGGACAGGCGGGGCAGCATGGGGGTGTCAGCTCGCGGTCACGCCCAGGTGAGGCGTTGCCCGCCGGGGCCGACGTGCAGCCGCATACGGTCGGCCGACGGGCATCCGTCCGCCTGCCACTGTGCAAGGCGCTCGGTGATCTCGTCCCACAAGCGCGCCGCGCCACCCTGCCGCACCATCCACCGCGCGCCGTCTTGGAAGACGACCGCCCACGCCTCGGCGTCCACGTCGATCACGACGTGTTCCGTCCGGCCGTCACGTTCCAGCGTGAGCCGCTGTGCGCGCGGCGCGGCGAACTGTGCGACGAACCGGGCCGTCCAGTCGTCGAGCACACCCGCGCCCAGCTCGGCGGGCACCGCGTCGCCCTCGCTGAGGTTCGGCAGGATGCCCAGCGGGGGCGGACGGTGGGGACGAGCCAGCATGAACGAGACCTGTCCGCTGAGAACCGGGCCGCTGGCCGTGCCATCGTCGGCGACCGTGAGCCGTACGAGTTCGGATGCGTGCATCCACCCGCCGACCGTGACCAGGACCTCACCGCCGGGCCGTGTCTGAGCGAGCCAGTCAGCCGGCACGGTGTGCACGCCGCACGTAGCGATCACGCGGTCATACGGGTTGCCCTCCTTGTAGCCCGCCAGTCCGTCACCGACCACGTGGGTAGGCCAGTATCCGGCGCCCGCGAGTGCCATTCCGGCACGGGCGGACACCTCGGCGTCGACCTCGACCGTGGTCACGTTGTCCTCGCCGACGACATGGCAGAGCAGCGCGGTTGAGTAGCCCGTACCCGTGCCGATCTCAAGGACGTGCGTTCCCTCGGTAGCCCGCAGGTCTTCGAGCATCCGCACGACCAGACTCGGCAGAGTGGACGACGACGACGGGGCCGCGGCGATGCGCCCCTCGACCTGGTCGGGGAAGACGCCCCCGGCGACCTGTGTCACGAGGGTGTCGTCTTCGTAGATCCGCGCGAGTCCTTCCGGGGAGTCCCCGGCCGCAGGCCTGTACCAGCCGCCCTCTTCGTACTCGAACCAGCCGCGCGAGAGGAACGCCTCGCGGGGCACCGACATGACGGCCGCCTCCCATTCGGGGCTGTGCAGAGTGCCGGACTTGGACAGACGCCGCGCGAGGTCGGCCCGTAGGTGTTCCGAGTGCAGGGGGTCAGTCATGCTGGCTCGCTCCGTTCTCCAACAGGTCTGCGATTGCGTTTGTGATTGGCAGTCCGGCCGCGTCTTCGAGCCACGCCCATTGGCCGTTGGGGTTGCACTCCAGGAACCACCATGCGCTGTCCGCAGTCACGGCGAAGTCGAAGGCGCCGAAGTTCAGCCCGAAGTCGGCGAGGAACCGCGCCAGCGCCCCGCGCATCTCGTCCGGGCAGGCGACCGGCTCATAGGTGAGGCTGTGGTACTCGGCTCTCCAGTCCACGACCCCAGGCGGCGCGGTAATTCGCGCGCTGAACACCTGCTCGCCGACGACGACCGCCCGTACGTCCGCCACCTTCGGCACCTGCGCTTGAAACAGGTGCGCGCTGTGGCTCACCGCGCCGTCGATCTCGCCCGCCTCGACCGGGGCGGCCCAAATTCCGACGGGCTCGCCCTCGATTTCGTACGCCCCCGCGTGCAACGGCTTGTAGATCGTGGGCCATTCGGCACAGAACTGTTTGGCCTCCCTCGGGTCGTTCGTGATGAGGGTGGCCGGGACCGTGAGCCCTACGCGGGTCGCGGCGTCCAACTGCGCGGGCTTGTACTCAGCCCGTGCGATGGCCTGCGGGTGACTCAGGTACAGGCACCCCGGCAGTGCCCCCAGCACGCCGCCCAAGCCGCGCCGGTTCTCCTGCGCGGCGAACCGGGCCGCCTGCTCGCCGCTACCCGTCGGGTAGGGGCTCGGCCGACGGTGGTACAGGGCGCGTACGGCGGAGAGGTCGGCCGTACGCTCCCCGACCGTCAGTCGCCCGCCCCATCCTCCCCCAGACTTCGTCCGGGAGGTACCCCCAGCCCCGATTCGCGCGGCGAGCACCACGGGCGCCGGGAAGTCGCGCCCCGGGCCGAACCGGAGGACGGGCACCCGGCGCCGGTTCAGTTCCGCGATGACCAGATCAGCGGTTGCGTCCTCGTACTCCGTGCAGACCAGCACCGGGCGCCCGTCCATAGCGCTACCCCCTAGTCCTGTGTCGCGTCGTGGCCGGAGTCGGCATCTACCTTGCCGTCCTTGCCAACCTGCGTGGGCGGGTAGGTGTTCACGCTCGTTCCGTGCTTGCCGAGTTCGGCCGGCGTCATCGCTCCGTCCTCCCCGACCCATCGGCCGGTCTGCGTGGCCGGGTCAATGCCCGCGTATTGCCACGGCGAGGGAGAACCGTTGCACAGCGGAGCCATACGGCGCAGCCCCCACGGGGCGGGTGCGGTGGTCTCCGTACCTGCGAGGCTCGATTGCAAGTCTCCTCCTTGGTCGCTTCGTACGGTGGTGTCGTGCAGGACCCGCCCCGGCAGGCGCTCGACCTGTCCAAGGGTTGCGGGCGGATGATCCAACCGGGGCGGGGTGGTTCCCGCTCCCCTGCCGGGGGTTCGTGTGGGAGAACCGGTCAACAGGTCATCCCCGGCAGGGGGCGGAGTCTTCAGCGGCGGGGTAGTCGGTGACGGCCCCGGACGCGCCCGCGGGCAGGGCGCGGGGCAGGGTGTGTGCGCGGGCACGGTGAGCGTGGCGGACTGTACGGCGCGGTCGGCGATTCGGTCCCGGTCATGCGACTGGACGCGCACCATGTGGTCAAGCTCCGCGATGCACGGGCCGCACGCGTACACGTCGCCCGTCGCGCCGGGCGTGGTCACGGAGCCGACCCACAGCACGCGCACGCCCTCCCGTCGGCAGTACAGCCAACAGGCGCCGGTCACCCACTGGTTCCCGTCGTCCGTCTGCGCGATGAGCGGCCATACATCGCGCCACGGGCGCGCGATGGCCGGGGCGAAGGTCACGCCGTGCCCCCGTTCGCCCGCGCGAGTTCGGCGAGCTCCGCCGGGGACTGCATCACCGCGTAGTCGCCGAGGTTCCGGCGGTAGCGCCGGTGCCCGGTCTCCTGCGTGTGCCTACGCTGCCACTCCTCGACCGGCCCCGGGTCGCGGTGCGTGCCGGACTCCGCGCCGCACTCGGTTTCGTAGCCGGACACGCACCGGGCCTCGTACTCCGGTTCTGCCGGCTGGTCCTGCTCGATGGTGAACGGGACGTAGCGGAACACGCGCCGGGTCACCGCGCCGCCCCCTGCTCGCTGCGCGCCGAGTCCTTGACGTGCAGGAAGCCCCCTGCCCTCTCGATCTCGCGCGCTACCTCGTCGTACTCCTGCGGAACAGACGAGATCATCGAGCGCCACGCCGTGAGCACCGCCCCAGCCTCGCCGCTCTTGATGCGCTCGACGGCCTGCCCCAGCCCGTCACGACCTTGCGGCGGCAGCAACCCCGCGCGTTCCTCGATCACGTCCGTGATCTCCCACCCGAACGCCTCGGCGTACTCCGTGCACTCCTTGCGAGGTGCCGCGATGTTCGTGTTGGGAGCACCGCACAGGTAGATCACGCAGCGGAACCGCTCGATCTTCGCGGCCTCGGCCGGTACATCGGCCTCGCCCGGCGTGATACCCGCCGCCGCGTCCGCCAGTGCCTGACGCCGTCTCAGGTCGCCCTCGGTACGACGGATCTTGGTCCGTCCCTGCCTCTGCCCGCTCGCGTCGCTGACCATGCATCAATCGTGCCTGCCTGATCACGCAGGGTGAAGTGATGAGGCGTAGGGCCGGGCTAGGTCGCCCGGCCCTGACTCGTACGCCCCGTAGGACTCACGCGATCAAGGGCACGCCGATGAGTTCGCTGATGTTCCGCACGCGGGCCGTGGACACCTTCGCAAGACGCTTCCCGATCACACCGGGCAACGCCTGATGCTTGACCCACTCCGGGGCGTCGAGCCCTACCTCGACCAGCGTGTCTCCCGCCTGGTCATAGAGGCCGGCCGCGCACTGCGCGAGAGCGACGTCGAGTTTGTAGCGGTTGCGGGCGAGTTTGGGCATGGAGCGGGGCAGCTCGGTGTGCGCGGCCAGGGTCAGAGCCCTTCCGTAGTTCCCGAGTGCCACAGCGATTCCTACGGCCTCGGTGTTCGCCGCCGTAGGGCCGAAATGTGTGCCGTACAGCGCCTTGTCATCACCGAGCCGGGCGGCTGCCGCATGCGCCTGTGACAGGTAGTCATCCGCGGAGACGGCGTCTCCCCGGCGCGAGGCGGCCACGGCTGCGGAGATCATCAGCCGTCCATACGCGAACAGTTGAGGATGGGGAGCCCTGCTGAACGACGGCTCGATCCGCAAGGCCGCCTGCTCGGCGACAGCAACCGCCCGGGGAACTCTCGCGCTCCGCAGATAGATCCATGACAGCGTTGACTCCAGGAGCGCGGTCAGCACGGCATCTCCGGAACTCTCTGCCAGGTGACGCGCGGAGGTGAGCGCACTCAAGGCGAGATCGCGCTGCCCGAGCAGGATCGCGGCCGAGGACGCGAACTGGTAGGTGCTTGCGAGGATCGAGCCCAGACGTTCGCGTTCGTAGCCCGTGGCTTGCCCGTACCGAACGCTCCCTTCGAGCAACACCTTGGCGATGAGTTCGCTCAACTCCTGGTATTCACCCCGCCAGTAGGTGGCGCACACACGATCATGAGCAGTCGACAGTTCGGTGAGCGTGCTGGGTTCCTCGACGCCTTCCCACGCTCCGAGGGCGCTGTCGTGCACTGCGTCGGAAAGCCGCCGTACAGCAGCCCTGGCATCCCTGCTCATCCCTCGGCGTGGCGCCTGCTGGCCGAGGATCACGGATACGTCCGTGTTCAGTGCGTGGGCGAGTTTGAGCAGCGAACCGAGGGACAACTCGCCGCGGTCCTGCTCGGCTTTCTGCACCAGGGCGAGGGACAGCCCCGCAGCATCGGCGAGCCCCTGCTGTGTCAGATCGGAGCCCCGTAGGTGCTTGATGCGCTTACCGTTCGTAAGGTCGGCCCAGTTGCTCAAGATCACCCCAGTGCGTTTGCTCAGGCTGCTGTACTTCGATGGTAGGTCCCGACGCCCGGACGCCCAGAGCGAACGGAACAGACGCAAGGCCCGAGCGCACTCGGCCCAGCCCTCACGGTGAACGTTTCCCGCCTCACGTCGACCCGCAACACCGCTCCGCCTTGCTCGCCAGTGCCGCGGGGTTGCTTTCAAGGGTTGGCAGCGCCACAGCCCGGTTGGCCTAGGAGTTTCGGCCTGCCAGTGCCCGGGGGTTGCCAAGAACGGTTAGCAACGGCCAATGCCCGGGGCCGCCCCCATTGACTGGAACTAACTTTCCGGCTATCCGTGTTGCCTTGGAAGTTTCCTTCATACCTGGGGCGCCCTGGGGCACCCCCAATCCACACGGAGTCCGGGGGAGCACCTCCTCCTGGAAGGAGTGCACGTGCACCACGACGCAGCGCCTCCCGCCAACCCGCTTCCCGCGAGCAGACCGAGCCCTTCCCGCCGCGCCGTCCTGGCCGGTGCCGTCGCGGCATCGCTGGCCGCGACCGGATCCGCCGCCTTCGCGGCCGTCCCCGGGGGCACCACCGACCGCGATGCGCTCCGCGCCCTGATCTCCCGGATGACCCTGGAGGAGAAGGTCGGCCAGCTCTTCGTGATGCGGGTCTACGGGCACTCGGCCACCAACCCCGACCCCGCCGATGCCGCCGCGAACCTCAAGGAGATCGGCGTCTCCAGCGCCGCCGAACTCATCGCCCGGTACCACGTCGGCGGCATCATCTACTTCGCCTGGGCGCACAACACCCGCGATCCGCACCAGATCGCCGACCTCTCCAACGGCATCCAGCGGGCCGGACTCGCCCAGCCCACACCCGTACCCCTGTTGATCTCCACTGACCAGGAGCACGGCATAGTCGCCCGGGTCGGCGCCCCGGCCACCCTGATGCCGGGCGCCATGGCCCTCGGCGCGGGCGGCTCTTGGCCCGACGCCCGCAGAGCCGCCTGGATCGCCGGGACCGAGCTGGCCGCCATGGGCATCCGCCAGAACTACGCCCCGGTCGCGGACGTCAATGTGAACCCGGCCAACCCGGTCATCGGCGTACGGTCCTTCGGCGCCGACCCGCAGGCCGTCGCCCGACTCGTCGCCGCCCAGGTGCAGGGCTACCAGGGCGCCGGGATCGCCTCCACCGCCAAGCACTTCCCCGGCCACGGCGACACCGCCACCGACAGCCACTACGGCCTTCCGCTGATCACCCACAGCGCACAGGAGTGGGAGCGGCTGGACGCCCCGCCCTTCAAAGCCGCGATCGCGGCCGGCATCGACTCGATCATGACCGCCCATCTGCTGGTCCCCGCCCTGGACCCGGCCGACGACCCGGCCACCCTGTCGCGCCCGATCCTCACCGGAATCCTGCGCGAGAGGCTGGGCTACGACGGCGTGGTGGTCACCGACTCGCTCGGGATGGCCGGGGTGCGGCAGAAGTACGGCGACGACCGCGTACCGGTGCTGGCGCTGAAGGCGGGCGTCGACCAGCTGCTCAATCCGCCGAATCTGCCGGTCGCCTGGAACGCCGTCCTCACGGCCGTCCGGAGCGGGGAACTCAGCGAGGCGCGGCTCGAGGAGTCCATCCTCCGGATCCTCGAACTCAAGGCGCGCCGGGGCCTTTTCCGGCAGCCGTACGTCAGCCATGAGGGCGTACAGCGGGCGGTTGGCACCCGTTCGCATCTGATGGCCGCCGACCGGATCGCCGAGCGCACCACCACCCTGCTCGTCAATGAGGGCGGGCTGCTGCCGCTGTCCGGCCGCAGCCGGCGGAACCTCCTGGTCGTGGGCGTCGATCCGGCCGCGCCGTCGGGCACCGGCGGGCCGCCGACCGCCGTCCTCGCCAGGGCACTGACCGAGCTGGGCTGCCCGGCGACCGCGCTGTCCACGGGCACCGGCGCCCGGCCCGATCCGACGCAGGCGCAGATCGACCAGGCGGTGGCGGCCGCCGCGGAACGGGACGCGGTGGTGGTCGCGACGTACAACGTCGGCCCCGCGTCCTCGCAGCGGAATCTGGTGTCGGCGCTCGCCGCGACCGGCATACCCGTGGTCCACCTGGCCATCCGCAACCCGTACGACATCGCGCGGCTCAGCGGCGTCACGGCGTCGCTGGCCGGCTACTCGTGGACGGATGTCGAACTGCGCGCCGCGGCCCGGGTGATCGCGGGGGCGGCGGCTCCCAAGGGCCGGCTGCCGGTACCCGTCCCCCGCGCGGACGACCCGGCGCAGGTGCTGTACCCCATCGGTTACGGCCTCTCGTACTGACCGGCGACGCGCTCCGCGCGCCGCTGGGACGGGACCGCCCACCCGCCCCGAACCGGGGCGGGGCGGGTGGGCACATGACGCGCCGCGGCCTACGGCCGCAGGTCCCGCATGCGCTCCTTCTTGTCCAGCTTCGCGTTGTACGGCGCCAGCGGCTTGGCCGTCGCCTCGCCCTGCCGGACGGCGGCCGGAGCAACCCCCGCCCACTTCAGCACCTCAGCGGTCGCCCTCTCCTTCTCCGCCGCCACGAGGCCGGCGATGTTCGCCCCGTGGTTGGCGCCGGGGGCGAAGAAGCGGTAGCTGTCCCTGGATCCGTAACCGAGCCGGAAGGGCTCAGCGCCCCACGGGTCGTTCTGCCCGTAGACGAACAGCATCCGGGTGGCGTGGTGGCGCACCCAGCGGTCCACATCGCGCATGACTCCCTCGTGCCACGTCATCGGGATCTCGCGCGGCACGAACGTCCGCGGCGTGAACATGCCGGGGTAGCGCAGCAGACCGTCCAGGTGCGGGGTCTGGACCGTGGGAGCGCCCAGTTCGGTGCCCGCCTGGTAGTAGTACGGCGTGTAGGGCGCCAGGCCCTGGTCGGTGTAGAAGGAGAAGCCGGAGATCTCATCGACGAAGGAGTACAGATCGTCGGTGGACACCGTTGCCGGGTTGGGCACGTTCGCGCAGTCCGACTCCTTGCTGTACTGCCAGAAGGCCCACACCAGGTCGAGAACGACGCTCTCGTAGGCCTGGTCGAGGCTGCCGACGGTCTTGAAGGTGGCCCCGTTGGCGTCCGCCCACTTCTGGTAGCGGTCGGTCATCTCCTTGCGCCGTACGAGGGCTTCACGCTGCACGGCGTTCAGGGCGTTGCGGCACTCCTCCGTGCCGACCTCGCGGAAGAACTCGTCGTAGGCCGAGTCCTCGTCGTTGACCACGTCGTTGGGCGCGACGTACGCCACCACGCCGTCCATGTCGCGCGGGTAGAAGCGCTCGTAGTAGGTGGCGGTCATACCGCCCTTGCTGCCGCCGGTCGCCAGCCACTTCCGGTCGTAGATCGGCTCGAGGGCCTTGAAGAGCCGGTGCTGGTCGCTGGCGGCCTGCCAGATGTCGAGCTTGGACCAGTCGGCCGGGTTCGGCCGGGAGGGCGTGAAGAACCGGTACTCCATCGACACCTGGTTGCCGTCGACGATCTGGGTCGGCTCGCTGCGCCGCGGGTTGGTGTTGACGTTGTAGCCGGAGGTGAAGAACACCGTCGGCCGGTCGGTGGACTTGTGCAGCAGGGTGAACCGCTGCTGGAAGGTGCCCGCGGACGGGTGCCGGTGGTCGGTCGGCTGGGTGTAGTTCAGGACGAAGAAGCGGTAGCCGTCGACCGGCTTCTCCTCGATCAGGCTCATCCCCGGGATCGCGAGGATGCGGTCCTTGATGTCCGTGGTGTTCGGCTGCGCGGCGGTGGCCGCACCGGCCGAAATACCGCCGGCGCCAAGGGTGCTGATGAGCACCACAAGCGACAGCAGCCATCTGAGCGTTGTGCGCATGCGCCCTCCCCTAAGGCTCGCAATAGTCGCCGCGAACCTATCGGGCCAACGGACGCATCACCAGACCCAGTTGACTCATCAGTAGAGAAGGGAAGTTCAGCAGAGCGTCCAGCCGGTGCTGACCGAAACGCCGGCCACCGACCCGCGGACCAGGACGCACCGGGTGGTGGCGGCCACCCGCACCGGCCCGGCCCGGAGGGTGTAGTAGCCGCTGTCCACGCGGGGCCTGCTGCCGCGCGCCTGGATGCTGACGCTCATCGGCCGCCGTTGGCCCGGATGCTTGGCGAAGGTGACCGCGCACGCGTAACTGTGGCTCTTGTAGAGCCTCAGCTCGCCGGTGGCGAAGGGCAGCGTCCGCACTCTCCGGCCGTCACACCGCGCGACCGCGGCCTCCGCCGAGGCCGGAGCGGCCAGCCCGACTGCACCGAAGGCCATGAGAGCCGCGACTGCCAGCGCTGTCCGACGGCGTGTCACACCTGTGCGCACTGTGCCTCCCCAACGGATGGGCTCACGCGCCCTGGTTTCGTACATACGGGCGACGACACCGTACACGCGGGGGCGGTGGGATTGGTTCCGGGGTCTCCCGAGGATCCGGCGAGACGTCAGCGCTTCGGTCAGGCCGCGGCCGCCTCCGGCTCGCCGACGAAGGTGCGCCACAGCTGGGCGTAGCGCCCGTCGGCCGCGAGGAGTTCGCTGTGCGTGCCGTCCTCGACGACGCGGCCGCGGTCCAGGACCACCACCCGGTCCGCACGGGCCGCGGTCGTCAGCCGGTGGGCGACAACCAGCGTGGTGCGCTTCCCGGCCAGACGGTCGGTGGCCTGGTTGACCAGGGCCTCCGTCGCCAGGTCAAGGCTGGCGGTGGCCTCGTCGAGCAGCAGGACATCGGGGTCGACGAGTTCCGCGCGGGCGAGGGCGATCAACTGCCGCTGCCCGGCTGAGAGGTTGCGTCCGCGCTCGGCGACCGGGTGGAGGTAGCCGCCGTCGAGGGAGGCGATCATCTCGTGGGCGCCGACCGCCCGCGCCGCAGCCTCCACCTCGGCATCGGTGGCACCGGGGCGGCCGTACGCGATCGCGTCACGCACCGTCCCGGGGAAGAGGTACGACTCCTGCGGTACGACACCGAGCCGGCGCCGGTAGCCGGTGAGATCCAGCTCGCGCAGGTCCGTACCGTCGACGAGGACCGCGCCGGAGGACGGGTCGTAGAACCGGGCGACGAGCTTGACGAGCGTCGACTTGCCCGCGCCGGTCTCACCGACGAAGGCGACCGTCTGCCCGGCCGGGATCCGCAGGCTGACCCCGGACAGGGCCTCCTCGCCCTCGGTCCCGTAGCGGAAGTGCACATCGTCGAAGACCAACTCGCCGCGCAGCGACCGCACCTGGCGCGGCCGGTCCGGGACCGCCGTGGTGGTCGGCTCGCGCAGCAGCTCCTGGATGCGCCTGAGCGACACCGTCGCCTGCTGGTAGCCGTCGAAGACCTGGGACAGCTGCTGGATGGGGGCGAAGAACAGGTCGATGTAGAGCAGGTACGCCACCAGGGCGCCCGCCGTCAGCGTGCCGGCGCTCACCCGTCCCGCGCCGACGATCAGCACCAGAGCGGCGGCGACGGAGGACAGCAGCTGGACGAAGGGGAAGTAGACGGAGATCAGCCACTGGCCGTGCACCCGGGCCTGCCGGTAGCCGTCGCTGCGGGCGGTGAAGCGCTCGATGGAGCCGCGCTCGCGGCGGAAGGCCTGCAGGATGCGCAGCCCGGCGACGCTCTCCTGCAGATCGGCGTTGACCACGCTGACGCGCTCACGGGCGAGTTCGTACGCCTTGACGCTCTGGCGGCGGAAGAACACCGTGCCGATCGCCAGGAGCGGCAACGTCGCGAAGACCACCATGGCCAGTTGGACATCGAGGGCCAACAGGGCGACGAGAATGCCGAGGAAGGTGAGGACGGAGACGACGGCGGTGACCAGTCCCGTCTGCAGGAACGTGGACATCGCGTCCAGATCGGTCGTCATCCGGGTCATGATCCGGCCGGTCAGCTCACGCTCGTAGTAGTCCAGGCCGAGCCGCTGGAGCTGCGCGAAGATCTTGACGCGGAGGGCGTAGAGAATGCGCTCCCCGGTGCGGCCGGTCATCTGGGTCTCCCCGAACTGCGCGGCCCACTGGGCGAGTACGACCCCCAGGCCGAGCGCGGACGCGGCCCAGACCGCGCCGAGCGCGAGCCGCCGCACGCCGTCGTCGATGCCGTGCCGGATCAGGATGGGCAGCAGCAGGCCCGCGATCGCGTCGACGGCGACCAGCAGCAGGCTGATCAGCAGGGGTGTGCGGAAGCCGCGGAGCAACTGGCGGAGCCCGTAGTCCCGTTCGGGGCGGGCGGCCTGTTCCTCGTCGACGTCGGGGGTGTCGGTGGCGGGCGGCAGCGCGGCGACCTTCGCCAGCAGCTCGGGCGTGGCCGGCATCCCGGCCAGGGCGGTGGCCATTCCGGGCGGCCCGGCGGGTGCGCCTGCGGCGGGCTGCGGAGCCCCCGCAGCGCCCGCACCGATCCGGTCCGCCGCCGGACGGCCTGCGGCACCGTCCGTGCGCCGCCACAGCTCCGGGGTGATGCCGTCGACGACACGGCGCTTGGCGCTGACGGGCTCGGACTCCATCTCGGCCTCGACCTCTATGTCGACGTCGAGGCGCAGCTCGGGATCCGCGAGACCGGTCGCCGCCGCCTCGCCGCCGAAGCCGCCGGCCGGTGCCGCGCGGCCGGCCGGGTCGCGTTCGACGTTGCCCAGCTCGTCCGGGTCGGTCAGCAGCCTGCGGTACAGCGCACAGCGCTTCTCCAGCTCCTCATGCGTACCCACATCCGCCAGCCGCCCGCCGTCGAGGACGGCGATGCGGTCGGCGAGGGAGAGCGTGGAGCGGCGGTTGGCGATCAGCAGAGTCGTCCGGCCCGCCATCACGCTGCGCAGCGCCTCGTGGATCTCGTGCTCGACCCGTACGTCCACGGCCGAGGTGGCGTCGTCCAGGAGCAGCAGGCGCGGGTCGGTGAGGATCGCGCGGGCGAGGGCGATGCGCTGACGCTGGCCGCCGGAGAGGGTGAGCCCCTGTTCGCCGACCTTGGTGTCGTAGCCGTCGGGCAGCGCGGAGATGAAGCCGTCGGCCTGGGCAATGCGTGCGGCGGCCCGGATCTGCTCGTCGGTCGCCTCCGGCAGCCCGTAGGCGATGTTGGCGCGCACGGTGTCGGAGAAGAGGAAGCTGTTCTCCGGTACGAGCCCGATGGCGGCGCGCAGCGACTGGAGGGTCAGGTCCCGGACATCGTGCCCGCCGACCCGTATGGCGCCGCCCGTGACGTCGTAGAAGCGGGGCAGCAGCAGGGAGATCGTGGACTTGCCGCTGCCGGAGGCGCCGACGACGGCGACGGTCTCGCCGGGGCTGAGGCTCAGCGAGAGCTCGGAGAGGACGGGACGCTCGGGGTCGTAGCCGAAGGTGACCCGGTCGAATTCGACCGTGGCGGGTGCGTCAGCGGGCAGCTCGTGGGCGTCCGGCCGCTCCTCGATCACCGGCTCGGTGTCGATCAGCTCCAGCACGCGCTCGACGCCGGCCCGAGCCTGCTGGCCGACGGTGAGGACCATGGTGAGCATGCGGACCGGGCCGACGAGCTGCGCCAGGTAGGTGGAGAAGGCGACGAAGGTGCCGAGGGTGATCTGGCCGCGGGTGGCCATCCAGCCGCCGAGCGCGAGCATCGCGACCTGGCCGAGCGCGGGCACGGCCTGCAGCGCGGGCGTATAGCGGGCGTTCAGGCGTACGGTCCGCAACCGACCGGCGAACAGCTTGCGGCTGACCTCCCGCAGTTTCCCGGTCTCCTGCTCCTCCTGCCCGAAGCCCTTGACGACGCGGACTCCGGTGACGGCGCCGTCCACGACGCCCGCGACGGCCGCGGCCTGGCCCTGGGCGTACCAGGTGGCGGGGAACAGACGGGTGCGGCTGCGCTGGGCCAGCCACCACAGGGCGGGGGCGACGGCCAGCGCCACGACGGTCAGCAGCGGCGACAGCCAGGCCATCACGGCCAGCGAGATCACGAAGAGCAGCACATTGCCGATCATCATCGGCAGCATGAACAGCAGGCTCTGGATGAGCTGGAGGTCGCTGGTGGCGCGGCCGACGACCTGGCCGGTGGACAGCTCGTCCTGCCGCCGGCCGTCCAGCCGGGCCAGCGACTGGTACATCTCGGTGCGCAGGTCGTGCTGGACGTCGAGGGCGACCCGGCCGCCGTAGAAGCGGCGTATGTAGGTGAGGGCGTAGACGGCGACCGCGGTGCCGATCAGCAGGGCCGCCCAGGGGCCCATGGGACGGGTGTGCGCGACGACGACGTCGTCGATGATCAGCTTGGTGACCAGCGGGACGAGGGCCATCAGGGCCATCCCGGCGAGCGAGGACCCCAGGGCCAGCAGGACGTGGCGGCGGTAGCGCCAGGCGTATCCGGTCAGCCGCCTCGCCCAGCCGGCCTGCCGCTGCCCAGCGTCCTGTTCTCCTGCCGTCCCGTCGACCACCGGTCTTTCCCTCCGTCGTCTGCGACTCTCCTGGCGCTGTGGGAGCCCACAACGCCAGGATGCAGAACACCGGCGGTGCCCGGTTTTGTTTCAGTAGTACGTACGCAATATGTCTCGGGGTGGGGTGCGACCCCAGACCTACATAGCCGCCGGCAGGGGGAGTCGGCCCCATTTCACCACCCGCACTGCCGCCTGAGCCGGTGCGTCGGCTCTCGGCCAACGGCGAGACGTCCGCCCTCACGCGAGCATCAGGGATCGCATTGGATCATCAACGCCCCCTGTTTTACGGCCGCAGTCAGCAGGACGGCGAAGGATCAGCCCTCGGCGTTCTCGCCGCGGGCGGCGGCGATCTGGCGGGACATGATCGTCGTCAGCTCGTACGCCGTGTGGGAGGCGGCCACACTGGTGATCTCGGCGTGGTCGTAGGCCGGCGCGACCTCGACGAGGTCGGCGGAGACCAGGTTGCAGGAGGCCAGGCCGCGCAGGATCTCCAGCAGCTCGCGGGAGGTGATGCCGCCGGCCTCCGGCGTGCCGGTACCGGGCGCGTGCGCCGGGTCCAGGACGTCGATGTCGATGGAGATGTACAGCGGGCGGTCGCCGATGCGCTGGCGGAGCTGGTCGGCCACCTCGTCCACGCCGCGCCGCATGACGTCGGCGGAGGTGACGATGCCGAAGCCCATCTTCGCGTCGTCGTCCAGGTCCTGCTTGCCGTAGAGCGGGCCGCGGGTGCCGACGTGGGAGAGCGCTGAGGTGTCGAGGATGCCCTCCTCGACCGCGCGGCGGAACGGCGTGCCGTGGGTGTACTCGGCGCCGAAGTAGGTGTCCCAGGTGTCCAGGTGGGCGTCGAAGTGCAGCAGGGCGACCGGGCCGTGCTTCTTCGCCACCGACCGGAGCAGCGGCAGCGCGATGGTGTGGTCGCCTCCGAGGGTCATCATGCGGGCGCCGGTGCCGAGCAGGTCGTCGGCCGCGGCCTCGATCGTCTCGACGGCCTCGTTGATGTTGAACGGGTTCGCGGCGATGTCACCGGCGTCGGCGACCTGCGCGAGGGCGAAGGGGGAGGCGTCCTGCGCCGGGTTGTAGGGGCGCAGCAGGCGGGAGGCCTCGCGGATGGCGTTGCCGCCGAAGCGGGCGCCGGGCCGGTAGGAGACACCCGTGTCGAAGGGCACGCCCACGACCGCGACATCGGCGGTTCCGACCTCGTCCATCCTGGGCAGCCGCGCGAAGGTCGCGGGTCCGGCGTAGCGCGGGATCCGGGAAGAGTCGATGGGGCCACGGGGTGCTGTGCTCATGCGCCTGCTGCCTCTCGGCGGTGAGGGTCATCTGCGGTACGGGACCGAGGGTAGGCAGGGCTGCGGATTCCGCACATGTACGTTTCCGAGGAGCCGAAGTCGCTATTTGGACATCGCGTCCATCGAGCGCATGTACGCGTCACAATGGCCGCATGCCGACAGCCAGCCCTGCCCCCAGCCGAGCCGAACTCATCGAGCATCTCGTCCGTACCCGGGTCGCCGGCGAGGTCGCCACGCCCCGGGAGAACAACCTGCTGCACTACCGCAGACTCGCCAACGGAGACCGCCACTACTGGTTCGGTCTGGAGCTGGGCGACCGGTGGACGGACGAGCAGGACGTGCTGGCCGTGATGTCGGAGCGCTGTGGCGTCGTCGACGACCCTGAGCACCGTACCGGCCAGGACACCATCGATCCGGAGCTGACGGTCGGCGCCCTGGACCGGGCGGGGGCGGTGCTGCGCAAGGCGGCCGCGGACCGCAAGCGGGTGCTGTTCGCGACCGGGCACCCGGGCGGCCTGCTGGAGGTGCACGCGCGCGTGGCGGCCGCGTTGCGGGCCGAGGGGTGCGAGATCGTGGTCATCCCGTCGGGGCTGCGTACGGAGGAGGGGTACGTCTTCCAGTTCTGCGGCGTGGCGATGCTGGAGCGCGGTGCGACGCTGTGGCACACCCACTCCCCCGATCCGATGGCCGCGATCCTGGACCGGCTTGCCGAGGAGGGGCGGCCGCTGCCGGAGCTGGTGGTCGCCGACCACGGCTGGGCGGGGTGCGCGGGGCAGCGCGGCATCGACGCGGTGGGCTTCGCGGACTGCAACGACCCGGCGCTGTTTCTGGGCGAGGCGGAGGGCACGATCTCCGTCACCGTCCCGCTCGACGATCATGTGCTGGACCCGCGCTACTACGACCCGCTGACGGCGTACCTGCTGGCGGCCGCCGGGCTCACGCCGTAAGCGTGAGGGCTCGCCCTGAGCCCCACTCTCACGAAGCCGAGGGTGCCCCGGCGCGCGCAGCGCCAGGTGCGCCCCCTCAGTCGCGCGGGCGCGGTACCCGCACAACCCCCTCCTGGATGACGGAGACGGCGAGCCGCCCGTCGGCCGTCCAGATCCGGGCCTGGCCCAGCCCCCGCCCACCCGAGACGGACGGGCTCTGCTGGTCGTAGAGCAGCCACTCGTCGGCCCTGAAGGGCCGGTGGAACCACATCGCGTGGTCCAGGCTCGCTCCCACGACGTCCCCGACGGCCCAGCCGCCCCGCCCATGGGCGAGGAGCACCGAGTCGAGCAGCGTCATGTCGGAGACGTACGTGGCCAGGCAGACGTGCAGCAGCGGCTGGTCGATGGCGCCGTCCAGTTTGCCGTTGGTCCGGAACCAAACCTGTGACCTGGGTTCGCGCCGCTGCCCGGCGGTGGCGTACGGCGGCTCCTCGACGTACCGCAGATCAACCGCCGCCCGGGCCTCGAGCAGGCGGTCGACCACCGAGGGGTCCCAGAAGCGGTCCGCGTAGCGGGGCAGGATCTCGGCGCCCGTCGGCAGCGTCCAGGGGTCGGGCGCGGCCGGCATGGACTCCTGGTGCTCCAGCCCCTCCTCGTACACCTGGAAGGACGCGGACAGGTGGAAGATCGGCTGCCCGTGCTGGACGGCGACGACCCGCCGGGTGGTGAAGGACCGCCCGTCCCGGATCCGGTCGACGGTGTAGACGATCGGGGCCCCCGGGTCGCCGGGGCGCAGGAAGTACGCGTGCAGCGAGTGGGCCGCACGGTCCTGTGGGACGGTACGGCCCGCGGCGACAAGCGCCTGGGCGGCGACCTGGCCGCCGAAGACGCGGGGCACGACGGAGGCGTGGCTGTGGCCACGGAAGATGTTCTCCTCGATCCGCTCGAGGTCGAGCAGATCGAGGAGACCTTGCAATGAGCTCATGACGCGGATGTCCTGAGTGCCGCTTCTCCCTACAGCCCCATCGACTTGGCGATGATCATCTTCATGACCTCGCTGGTGCCGCCGTAGATGCGGTTGACGCGGTTGTCGGCGTACAGACGCGCGATCGGGTACTCGTTCATATAGCCGTAGCCGCCGTGCAGCTGCAGGCACTTGTCGATGACGCGGTGCGCGACCTCGGTGCAGAACAGCTTGGCGGAGGCGGCCTCGGCGGCGGACAGCTCACCGGCGTCGAAGGCCTCCATCGCGCGGTCGACGACGGCCTCGGCGGCGTCCACCTCGGCCTTGCAGGCGGCCAGTTCGAACTTGGTGTTCTGGAAGGCGGCGACCGGCTTTCCGAAGACGGTGCGCTCCTGGACGTACTGCTGGGCGAACCGGACCGCGGCCGCGGCCTGGGCGTAGGCGCCCACCGCGATGCCCAGCCGCTCCGACGGCAGGTTCTGGCCCAGGTAGTAGAAGCCCTTGTTCTCCTCGCCCAGCAGGTCCTCGACCGGCACCTTGACGTCGGTGAAGGAGAGCTCGGCGGTGTCGGAGGTCTTCAGACCCAGCTTGTCCAGCTTGCGGCCGACCGCGTACCCCTCGGACTTGGTGTCCACTACCAGGAGGGATATGCCGTAGCGGCGGTCCTCGGCGGACGGCGGGGCGGTACGGGCGCAGACGATCACGCGGTCGGCGTGGACGCCCCCGGTGATGAAGGTCTTCGCTCCGTTGAGGATGTAGTGCGTGCCGTCCTCGGACAGCTTGGCGGTGGTCTTCATGCCCGCCAGGTCGGAGCCGGTACCCGGCTCGGTCATGGCGATGGCGTACATGGTCCTGCCGCTGACGAAGTCGGGCAGCCAGCGCTTCTTCTGCTCCTCGGTGGCGAATGCCTTCAGGTACGGCAGGCACAGACCGACGTGGACGCCGCTGCCGCCGAAGGAGACACCGGCGCGGGCGCACTCCTCGGTGAGGACCGCCTGGAACTTGAACGACTCCTCGCCGGCGCCGCCGTACTCCTCCGGCACCTCGATGCCGAAGATGCCCAGCTCACCGAGCTTGTAGTAGAAGTCGCGGGGCGCCTGGCCGGCCGCGTACCACTCGTCGTAGACGGGGACGACCTCAGCCTCGATGAAGGCGCGGATGGTCTCCCGGAACGCCTCGTGGTCCTCGTTGTACACCGTTCGACGCACCGCGCGCCTCCTTGTGCTGGGGCGTGAGCCTCATGTCTAAGCGCTTGCTCAGCAAAAGCTACCCGCGAGTCAGGTCACCTGTCCAGAGGGTCCCGGTCACAACGTCAGCGGCTGCCGGCGACCGGCGCTCGCCCGGGCGACAGTAGGCGCAGGTCAACGGCGGTCAGCGGGCGGACAGGGCGTCGAACGCGCCATGCGCCAGGCGGCGCAGCAGATCGGCGGTCGCGGCCCGGCTCGGCAGCGCCCCCGGCCGCCCCAGGTGCGGGGTGGAGTTGAGCAGGCCGAAGACGGCATGCACGGCGGCCCGGACGTCGGCCTCGGGCACATCCGGATGCAGCCGGCGCACGACATCCACCCACAGCTCGACGTACTGCCGCTGCAGCTGGCGCACCAGCTTGCGGTCGCTGTCCCGGAGGCGGTCCAGCTCACGGTCGTGCAGAGTGATGAGCGAACGGTCGTCGAGAGCGAAGTCGATGTGGCCCTCGATGAGCGAGTCGAGTGCGGCGGCGGGGTCGAAGCCGTCGGCACCATTGGCCGCGGTGGCCTCGGCGATCCGGCGCTTGCCGCCGGCCAGCAGCCGGCCGCTGATACCGACGAGCAGTTCGGCGAGCATGGCGTCCTTGCCGGCGAAGTGGCGGTAGAGGCCGGGGCCGCTGATGCCCACCGCGGCACCTATCTCGTCCACACCGACGCCGTGGAAGCCGCGCTCGGCGAAGAGGCGCGCGGCCTCTTTGAGGATCTGCTCGCGGCGAGTCGGGGCCGCGGTCCTGGCGGCAGCGTTGGTGCTCATGAGGATTCATTCTAGACAGCCGGGTTAGCGCTCGTTAACCTGAAGGAAAGCGTTAACGCTCATTAACCGGGCAAGGGGGCTCGAGGAATGCAGCAGGCACCAGTGCTGAGCAGCGCCGCCGATCCGGCGTCCGATGCCTGGCGGGCCAATGTCACGGCGCATCGCGAGCTCGCAGCGACCCTGCGAGAGAAGCTGGCGACGGCGCGGCTGGGCGGTGGCGAGAAGGCGCGCGCCCGGCATACGGCGCGCGGCAAACTGCTTCCGCGCGACCGGATCGACGCCCTCCTTGACCCCGGATCGCCCTTCCTGGAGCTGGCGCCTCTGGCGGCGGACGGGATGTACGGGGGGCAGGCCCCGGCGGCCGGAGTGATCGCCGGCATCGGCCGGGTCTCGGGCCGCGAGGTGGTGGTCGTCGCCAACGACGCCACGGTCAAGGGCGGCACGTACTACCCGATGACGGTGAAGAAGCACCTCAGGGCCCAGGAGGTGGCCCTGGAGAACCGGCTGCCGTGCGTGTATCTGGTGGACTCCGGCGGCGCCTTCCTGCCGATGCAGGACGAGGTCTTCCCCGACCGCGAGCACTTCGGGCGGATCTTCTACAACCAGGCGCGGATGTCCGGCGCGGGCATTCCGCAGATCGCGGCCGTGCTCGGCTCCTGCACGGCGGGCGGGGCGTACGTCCCGGCCATGAGCGACGAGGCCGTGATCGTCCGCGGGCAGGGCACGATCTTTCTCGGCGGGCCGCCGCTGGTGAAGGCGGCGACGGGCGAGGTGGTGACGGCCGAGGAACTGGGCGGCGGCGAGGTGCACTCGCGGACGTCCGGAGTCACCGACCATCTCGCGGAGGACGACGCCCACGCGCTGCGGATCGTCCGGACGATCGTCTCCACGCTGCCGGAGCGCGGGCCGCTGCCATGGCATGTGGAGCCGGTGGAGGAGCCCAAGGCCGACCCCGAGGGGCTGTACGGCGCGGTTCCGGTGGACTCCCGCACGCCGTACGACGTGCGCGAGGTGATCGTGCGGCTGGTGGACGGCTCCCGGTTCGCCGAGTTCAAGTCCGAGTTCGGCACCACCCTGGTCACCGGCTTCGCCCGGATCCACGGCCACCCGGTCGGCATCGTCGCCAACAACGGCATCCTCTTCTCCGAATCCGCCCAGAAGGGCGCCCACTTCATCGAGCTGTGCGATCAGCGGGGCATCCCGCTGCTGTTCCTCCAGAACATCTCCGGCTTCATGGTCGGGCGCAGTTACGAGGCGGGCGGCATCGCCAAGCACGGCGCGAAGATGGTGACGGCCGTGGCCTGCACGCGGGTGCCGAAGCTGACCGTCGTCGTCGGCGGCTCCTACGGCGCCGGCAACTACTCGATGTGCGGCCGCGCCTATTCGCCGCGCTTCCTGTGGATGTGGCCGAACGCCAAGATCTCGGTCATGGGCGGTGAGCAGGCCGCCTCGGTGCTCGCGACCGTCAAGCGGGACCAGTTGGAGGCCCAGGGCGAACAGTGGAGCGCGGAGGACGAGGAGGCCTTCCGGGCCCCGGTCCGCGAGCAGTACGAACGCCAGGGCAACGCCTATTACGCGACCGCTCGGCTGTGGGACGACGGCGTGATCGACCCGCTGGAGACCCGGACCGTGCTGGGTCTCGCGCTGACCGCGTGCGCCAACGCACCACTGCCCGACAAGGACCCGGCCGCGCCCGGCTACGGCGTCTTCCGGATGTGAGGGGGATATCCGAGATGTTCGATGCTGTTCTGGTCGCCAACCGGGGCGAGATCGCCGTACGGGTCATCCGTACGCTGCGCCGGCTGGGCGTGCGTTCGGTCGCCGTGTACAGCGACGCGGACGCGGACGCCCGGCACGTGCACGAGGCTGACACGGCCGTGCGCATCGGCCCGGCGGCGGCCTCCGAGAGCTATCTGTCCATCGACCGGCTGCTGTCGGCCGCCCGGCGGACCGGCGCCACGGCGGTACACCCCGGCTACGGATTCCTCGCCGAGAACGCGGCCTTCGCCCGGGCCTGCTCCGATGCCGGGCTCGTCTTCATCGGCCCGCCCGCGCAGGCCATCGAGCTGATGGGCGACAAGATCCGCGCCAAGGAGACGGTACGGGCAGCGGGAGTGCCCGTGGTCCCGGGCTCGGCGGGCAGCGGTCTGGACGACGCCGCACTCATGGACGCGGCGCGCGAGATCGGGGTGCCGGTGCTCCTCAAGCCCTCGGCGGGCGGCGGGGGCAAGGGCATGCGGCTCGTACGGGCCGAGTCGGCACTGGCGGAGGAGATCGCCGCGGCGCGGCGTGAGGCGCGCGGCTCCTTCGGCGACGACACCCTGCTCGTGGAGCGCTGGATCGACCGCCCCCGGCACATCGAGATCCAGATCATGGCGGACCGCCACGGCAATGTCGTCCACCTCGGCGAGCGCGAGTGCTCGCTGCAGCGGCGCCACCAGAAGATCATCGAGGAGGCGCCCTCCCCGCTGCTCGACGAGACCACGCGTGAGGCGATGGGCGAGGCGGCGGTGCAGGCCGCGCGTTCATGCGGCTACACGGGCGCGGGCACGGTGGAGTTCATCGTCCCGGGCGACGACCCGTCGGCCTACTACTTCATGGAGATGAACACCCGGCTGCAGGTCGAGCACCCGGTGACGGAACTGATCACGGGCCTGGATCTGGTCGAGTGGCAGCTGCGGGTCGCCGCCGGCGAGCAACTCGCATACAAGCAGTCCGACATCACCCTGACCGGGCACGCTGTGGAGGCCCGGATCTGCGCCGAGACCGCCCGGGTGACGGGCGACCGGGTGGACTTCCTGCCGTCGGCGGGCACCGTGCACGCCCTGTACGAGCCGGAGGGCCACGGGGTGCGGGTGGACTCCGGGCTCTCGGCAGGTACGGAGGTCGGCACCGCATACGACCCGATGCTCGCCAAGGTCATCGCCCACGGTCCGGACCGGGCCACGGCGCTGCGGCTGCTGAGCACGGCCCTGGCCGGGACCGCCGTCCTCGGCGTCGAGACGAACACCGGTTTTCTGCGCCGGCTGATCAACCACCCGGCGGTCGCCGCGGGGGACTTGGACACCGGCCTGGTCGACCGCGAGGCGCGGACGCTTGTCCTGGCCGACGTGCCTGACGAGGTGTACGGGGCCGCCGCACTGCTGCGCCAGGCCGAGCTGCGCTCCGCGTCGAGCGCGATCGCGCCTGGAGCAGCACAGTCCGGCGCAGCCGGCGGGGGCTGGACCGATCCCTTCTCCGTGCCGAGCGGGTGGCGGCTCGGCGGCGAGCCCGCCTGGACCGTGCACCATCTGCGGGTGCCCGGGCACGAGCCGGTGGCCGTACGGGTACGGGGCAGCGCTGTGGACGGCGCCGCGGTGCGCATAGGCGATGCCGAGCCGGTGCGCGCGCGGCTCGTGGCGGCGGGTGCCGCCGCGGACGAGGCAGCCGCGGCGGCACCCGCCCGGGTGCTGCTGGAGTGGGACGGTGTCACCCACGCCTTCACCACCCCGCCCGGCGCGGAGGGCACCTGGCTGGCGCATGACGGCGACAGCTGGCATGTGCAGGACTACGACCCTGTGGAGGCCACCCTTCGGGGCGCCGCCGGGGCGCACGGCGTGGACGCGCTGACCGCGCCCATGCCCGGCACGGTCACCGTCGTCAAAGCCGCCGTGGGCGATGAGGTGGCAGCCGGCCAGAGCCTGCTGGTCGTCGAGGCGATGAAGATGGAGCACGTCATCTCCGCCCCGCACGCCGGCACCGTCACCGAAATCGATGTGACCCCCGGCAGCACGGTCGCCATGGACCAGGTGCTGGCCGTGGTCACGCCGTTCGAGGCCCCGCTCGAGGAGGGCGCGTGATGATCGACGAACTGCCCATGCGGGTGCCCGCGGCCGGGCTTCCGGCCCGGGTCCGTATCCACGAGGTCGGTGCCCGGGACGGCCTGCAGAACGAGCCGGCGGTTGTCCCGGTCGAGGTGAAGGCCGAGTTCGTCCGGCGCCTCGCCGACGCTGGGCTGACGACGATCGAGGCGACGAGCTTCGTGCACCCCAAGTGGGTGCCCCAACTCGCCGACGCCGAGCAGCTGATGCCCATGCTGGACGGCCTGAGCGGACCGGACGGCCAGGCCGTACGGCTTCCGGTGCTGGTGCCCAACGAGCGCGGCCTGGAGCGGGCCCTGGCGCTGGGTGTCCGGGAGGTCGCCGTGTTCGCCAGTGCCACGGAGTCCTTCGCCAAGGCCAATCTCAACCGCACGGTGGACGAGTCGCTCGCCATGTTCGCGCCCGTTGTCTCCAGGGCCGCCGAGCAGGGCGTCCGCGTGCGCGGCTATCTGTCCATGTGCTTCGGCGACCCCTGGGAGGGGCCGGTCCCCGTCACCCAGGTCGTGTCCGTGTGCCGGCGCCTGCTGGACCTGGGCTGCGACGAGCTGAGCCTGGGCGACACCATCGGCGTCGCCACCCCTGGGCACGTACTGGAGCTGCTGACCTCCCTCAACCAGCACAGCGTCCCCACCGGCAGCCTCGCCGTGCACTTCCACGACACCTACGGCCAAGCCCTGTCCAACACCCTCGCCGCGCTCCAGCACGGCGTCACCACCGTCGACGCCTCCGCCGGCGGCCTCGGCGGCTGCCCGTACGCCAAGAGCGCCACCGGAAACCTCGCCACCGAAGACCTCGTGTGGATGCTCCACGGCCTCGGTATCGAAACCGGGGTCGACCTCGGCCGACTCACCGCCACCAGCGTGTGGATGGCCGACCGGCTGGGCCGTCCCAGCCCCTCCCGCACCGTCCGTGCCCTCTCCCACAAGGAGCGCTAGCCATGTCGCTCGACCACCGACTCTCCCCCGAGCACGAGGAACTCCGCCGCACAGTCGAGGAGTTCGCACACAAGGTCGTCGCACCCAAGATCGGGGAGTTCTACGAGAACCACGAGTTCCCCTACGAGATCGTGCGCGACATGGGCCGGATGGGCCTGTTCGGCCTGCCGTTCCCCGAGGAGTACGGCGGGATGGGCGGGGACTATCTGGCACTCGGCCTGGCCCTGGAGGAACTGGCCCGCGTGGACTCCTCGGTGGCGATCACCCTCGAGGCCGGGGTGTCGCTCGGCGCGATGCCGATCTTCCGCTTCGGCACCGAGGAGCAGAAGCAGCAGTGGCTGCCGCGGCTGTGTTCCGGGGAAATGCTCGGCGCCTTCGGCCTGACGGAACCCGAGTGCGGCTCGGACGCGGGCGGCACCCGCACGACCGCAGTCCTTGACGAGAACACGAACGAATGGGTGATCAACGGCACCAAGTGCTTCATCACCAACTCCGGCACGGACATCACCGGTCTGGTGACCGTCACGGCTGTCACCGGCCGGAAGCCGGACGGCCGCCCGGAGATCTCCTCGATCATCGTCCCGTCCGGGACTCCCGGATTCACCGTCGCCGCCCCGTACTCCAAGGTCGGCTGGAACGCCTCGGACACCCGTGAACTGTCCTTCACCGACTGCCGGGTTCCCGCGGCGAACCTGCTCGGCGAAAAGGGCCGCGGGTACGCCCAGTTCCTGCGGATACTGGACGAGGGCCGGATCGCGATCTCGGCGCTGGCCACCGGGCTCGCCCAGGGCTGCGTCGACGAGTCGCTGTCGTACGCGCAGACCCGCCAGGCGTTCGGCAGGCCGATCGGTGCCAACCAGGCGATCCAGTTCAAGCTGGCGGACATGGAGATGCGCGCCCACACCGCCCGTCTGGCGTGGCGCGACGCCGCGTCCCGCCTGGTGCGCGGCGAGCCGTTCAAGAAGGAGGCGGCGCTCGCAAAGCTGTACTCGTCGGAGATCGCGGTGACCAATGCGCGTGAGGCCACCCAGATCCACGGCGGCTACGGCTTTATGAACGAGTATCCGGTGGCCCGTATGTGGCGGGACTCCAAGATCCTCGAGATCGGCGAGGGCACCAGCGAGGTCCAGCGCATGCTGATCGCCCGCGAACTCGGCCTCGCGGGCTGACGCGGTCGCGCCACCCGCCGCTGGACAAGGAAAAAACCCGCCGACTCCTGCGATCTCGGGGTCGCTGCCCGATATCGGGCAGGATTCTTGCAAAACCAGCCCCCCAACCCTCAATATCGACGGGTGCTCGAGCGCCCCACCTCCCACGACGACCTCGTCGACCACCTGGTCCGCAGCACGCCGCTGCAGCGCGGCGAAGCTGCCAGGGTGGTTCTGGACGTGCTGGCGTACTTCGACGAGACGACCGAGGAGTTCGTCCGCCGCCGTCACCGCGAGCTGCAGTCCCGAGGGCTGACGAACGCGGAGATCTTCGAGCGGATCGCGGCCGAGCTGCCGCACCGCGCCGTGGCGCCGCCGGAACTCTCGCAGCGGCAGCTGCGCCGCATCGTCTACGGCTGAGCGAGCCCGGAAAGTACCCGAACCAGGGAGGGACCTCTATGTGCGGGATCGTTGGATATATCGGTAAACGAGATGTGGCTCCGCTGCTGCTGGAGGGCCTCCAGCGCCTGGAGTACCGCGGTTACGACTCCGCCGGTCTCGCCATCAGCGGCAAGAGCGGCGGCCTGAAGACCGTCAAGGCCAAGGGCCGCGTCCGTGAGCTCGAGAGCAAGCTCCCCAAGCGCTTCGCCGGCACCACCGGTATCGCCCACACCCGCTGGGCCACCCACGGCGCACCGAACGACACCAACGCGCACCCGCACCTGGACGCCGACGGCAAGGTCGCCATCGTCCACAACGGCATCATCGACAACGCCGCCGAGCTGCGCGCCAAGCTGACCGCCGACGGCGTGGAGCTCGCCTCCGAGACCGACTCCGAGGTGCTCGCCCATCTGATCGGCCGCTCGCAGGCCGAGACCCTGGAGGAGAAGGTCCGCCAGGCGCTGCGCCTGGTCGAGGGCACGTACGGCATCGCCGTGCTGCACGCCGGCTTCCCGGACCGGATCGTCGCCGCCCGCAACGGCTCCCCCGTGGTGCTGGGCATCGGCGAGCGCGAGATGTTCGTCTCCTCCGACGTCGCCGCCCTCGTCAGCCACACCCGCCAGGTCGTCACCCTCGACGACGGCGAGATGGCCACCCTCAAGGCCGACGACTACCGCACGTACACCACCGAGGGCAGCCGTACCTCGGCCGCGCCGACCACTGTGGAGTGGGAGGCCGAGTCATACGACATGGGCGGCCACGACACGTACATGCACAAGGAGATCAGCGAGCAGCCGGACGCTGTGGACCGGGTGCTGCGCGGGCGGATCGACGACCGCTTCTCCACCGTCCGCCTCGGCGGGCTGAACCTCGACGCCCGCGAGGCACGCGGCGTGCGCCGGGTGAAGATCCTCGGCTGCGGCACTTCGTACCACGCCGGCCTGATCGGCGCGCAGCTGATCGAGGAGCTGGCCCGTATTCCGGCCGACGCGGAGCCGGCGTCCGAGTTCCGCTATCGCAACCCGGTGGTGGACCCCGACACCCTTTACGTCGCGGTCTCCCAGTCCGGCGAGACCTACGACGCCCTCGCCGCCGTGCAGGAGCTCAAGCGCAAGGGCGCCCGCGTGCTGGGCGTGGTGAACGTGGTCGGTTCGGCGATCGCCCGCGAGACCGACGGCGGCGTGTACGTGCACGCGGGCCCCGAGGTCTGCGTCGTCTCCACCAAGTGCTTCACCAACACGGTGGTGGCCTTCGCGCTGCTGGCCCTGCACCTCGGCCGGATCCGGGACCTCTCGGTCGCCGACGGCAAGCGGCTCATCGCCGGTCTGCGCAAGCTGCCGGAGCAGATCTCCGAGATCCTGGCTCTGGAGCCGGAGATCAAGAAGCTGGCGGACGAGTACGCGAACGCCACGTCGATGATGTTCATCGGCCGGGTCCGCGGCTACCCGGTGGCCCTCGAAGCCTCCCTGAAGCTCAAGGAGATCAGCTACATCCACGCCGAGGCATATCCGGCCTCGGAGTTGAAGCACGGCCCGCTCGCGCTGATCGAGCCCGCGCTGCCGACGGTCGCGATAGTGCCGGACGACGACCTGCTGGAGAAGAACCGCGCCGCGCTGGAGGAGATCAAGGCCCGCAGCGGCCAGATCCTCGCGGTCGCCCACCAGGAGCAGGAGAAGGCCGATCACACCATCGTGGTGCCGAAGAACGAGGTCGAGCTGGACCCGATCCTGATGGGCATTCCGCTGCAACTCCTCGCCTACCACACGGCCTTGGCCCTCGGCCGGGACATCGACAAGCCCCGAAACCTGGCCAAGTCGGTCACCGTGGAGTAACCCGGCTGGACTCCAGCACCCACCCCTCGCCGCCCGCAGGGCCCGGGTCGGCCGCTGCCGCGTCGAGCAGCTGGTAGCGGTCGATCGCCTGCTTCAGCGCCGAGCGGTCGATCTTGCCCTCCTTGGCCAGCTCCGTGGCTTGGAACTCCAGTACCCACCACTGGAACTCCAGCAACCCTCAATCGAGCAACCCCTACGGCGGGCCACCACCTCCGCGAGAGCGGCTGGGGGCAGCTCCCAGCGGTAGTCCCCCTGGGCCTGACGGCCCGGGAGGTGCCTCCAGGGGGAGGTTCAGCCGCACAAGGGCCCCCCGCGCTGGCCACCGGCGCGCGGGGGACCGCCTCCCCCTGGCGCCGGCATCGCCCAACACACCTGCCAGGAGGGCCGCCTGCCCAGGGACCCGTCACCCCCCGAGCGGCAGCACGATTGCGGCACGGTGTCCCGTATCTACCCGGCGGGGCAGCGCCATGCACGCGTTACGCATGGGTAGATCTATCGACTTCAGGGCTGCCGGGAGTACATTCCGCTTCCTCGCGGCGGAGTTGAGCTAAGGGATCACGACAACGGGACGCTGCGCGCGCCGCGCGAGCCGCCCCGCGACGGAGCCGAAGATCCGGCCCACGATGCCGTGCGTGGAGCCGACCACGATCGCGTCGGCCGCGTACTCCCGGCCGACCTCCTCCAGCTCATGGCAGATGTCCCCGCCCCGCTCGACAAGGATCCAGGGCACCTCGCTGAGGTGGTCCGCACAGGCCAGCTCCAAGCCGAGCACCTCGGTGCGGTGATCGGGCACATCCACGAACACCGGCGGCTCACAGCCCGCCCAGACAGTGGTCGGCAGCCGGTTGGCCACATGCACGATGATCAAGCCGGATCCGGACCGCCGCGCCATGCCGATGGCGTAGGCGAGGGCGCGTTCGCTCGATGTCGAGCCGTCGAAACCGACGACCACGCCGTGCTGGAACGCCGGATCACAAGGGTGGCGCGCCTGCTCCTCCGCCTCGAGGTGCGCCATCTGATCGGCGACCCGCTTGCGGTCCGCTGGTTCGTGGAATTCGTGACGGGCCATCGGTGTCTCGGCGAAGGATGTCCTCTTGGGAGGGAACGACGGTTGCGGGACGGGCTCGCAGCGGGTGCTGCACATCACGGGACGCGACCCCGGACCCCCGGGTGTGTCCGGGAATCATCTTCCCAAGCCCTTACCCACAAGGGTACGGCGACACTCCCCGCCTGCCCAGAGCCCGCCCCGGCGTTCGGGGGCGGCCACCGTGACAGCCGCTCGCGCGGCTTCCGGGGAGCATGCCGGAGCCGCGCCCGTAGCGCAATGCCCCCTCGCACGCCCAGCGGTGGAAAGCCATACGGAGGCCTGGGTTCCCTGGTGACAGGGTCACCCCGTCACCACTCCGTTGAGTGACCCCACCGCCCCGTTGAGCGACATCACCCGCAGGCGCGCCGACGGCGACAACCAGCGCGCCCAGTCGGGCCTACGGACCTGGAGCCGGACAGCGGCGGACAGGACATACGCCAGGAGAACGACCGGCTCGTACAACTGAGCCCGACCTTTTTCGGCCAACTTCCAGTCGCGTTACAACCGTTGACGGTGGCTGCTTCCGCGCCCTTCGGGCCTGCGGGGAAAGGACCGTAGGGGGCTCGGGCACCCTACGAGGACGGGGCTGGGACGGTGAGGCGCACTTCCCAGCGAAGCTGTCGAGTGCGACGCTTCGTGATCGAATGCTTCACGCCAAGTTGTCATGTCGACATACGGGTGGGTGGTGAACTTGTCACGCCAACCTCATACGACACAGTAGATTCGATCTTGGCCATTCACGGCGGGGGACTTGTGCAGGACCGAGGGGAAACGTGCAGGACCGAGAGGACGCGACCACCGAGGGGGGCTTAGATCCATGAGCCAGGACTCCACGACCGTACCGGAGGCCGCGCGGAAACTTTCCGGGCGACGTCGCCGGGAGATCGTCGCAGTGCTGCTCTTCAGCGGCGGGCCCATCTTCGAAAGCTCCATCCCACTTTCCGTGTTCGGCATCGACCGCCAGGACGCGGGCGTCCCGCGCTACCGGCTGCTGGTGTGTGCCGGCGAGGACGCGCCGCTGCGCACCACCGGGGGACTCGAACTGACGGCGCCGTACGGGCTGGAGGCGCTGTCACGGGCGGGCACGGTCGTCGTACCGGCATGGCGGTCGATAACCGCGCCGCCACCGGAGGAGGCCCTGGACGCGCTGCGCCGGGCACACGAGGAGGGCGCCCGGATCGTCGGGCTGTGCACCGGCGCCTTCGTGCTGGCGGCAGCCGGGCTGCTGGACAGCCGGCCCGCGACCACCCACTGGATGTACGCGCCGACGCTCGCCAAACGCTATCCGTCCGTCCATGTCGACCCGCGCGAGCTGTTCGTGGACGACGGCGACGTGCTCACCTCCGCCGGGACCGCCGCCGGCATCGATCTGTGTCTGCATATCGTGCGCACCGATCACGGCGCGGAGGCGGCCGGAGCCCTGGCCCGCCGGCTGGTCGTACCGCCGCGCCGCGGCGGGGGACAGGAGCGATATCTGGACAGGTCTTTACCAGAGGAGATCGGCGCGGATCCGCTGGCTGAGGTTGTCGCCTGGGCGCTTGAGCATCTGCATGAGCAGTTCGACGTGGAGACCCTGGCCGCCCGCGCCTATATGAGCCGCCGCACCTTCGACCGGCGGTTCCGGTCGCTCACGGGGAGCGCTCCCCTGCAGTGGCTGATCACCCAGCGCGTGCTCCAGGCCCAGCGGCTTCTGGAGACCTCGGACTACTCGGTGGACGAGGTCGCCGGGCGCTGTGGCTTCCGCTCGCCGGTCGCGCTGCGCGGGCACTTCCGGCGGCAGCTGGGGTCCTCCCCCGCGGCGTACCGGGCGGCGTACCGGGCCCGGCGGCCGCAGAGCGGTGCGGGCGACCGTCCGGAGCGGGCGGACCGTCTCGACCGGCCGGAGATCGCCGAGCAGCGGCAGGCCCCGGAGCAGGCGGGCGGGTCCGGACCGCTGCGCCGGTCCGGGATGGGCGGCGGCCTGTCCGGGGCGCCTGAGCCGGGCAAGCCGGAGTCTGACGCCTACGCCCCCAGGCTGCCTGGGCGGCCGCAGCTGCCCGGTCAGCGGGACCGCCCCGTAGGGTGAGACATATGAACGATCGCATGGTGTGGATCGACTGCGAGATGACCGGTCTCTCGCTGGCCGATGACGCGCTCATCGAGGTGGCCGCGCTGGTCACCGACTCGGAGCTGAACGTACTCGGCGAGGGCGTGGATGTCGTGATCCGCCCGCCGGAAGAGGCGCTCGCCAACATGCCCGAGGTGGTGCGCGAGATGCACACCGCCTCCGGCCTGCTGGCCGAGCTGGACGGCGGTACGACGCTGGCGGACGCGGAGCAGCAGGTCCTGACCTACATCCGGAAGCATGTGCCGGAGAAGGGCAGGGCGCCGCTGTGCGGGAACTCCGTCAGCACCGACCGGGGCTTCCTGCTGCGTGACATGCCGACGCTGGAGGACCACCTCCACTACCGGATCGTTGATGTGTCGTCCGTGAAGGAGCTGGCCCGGCGCTGGTACCCGCGGGCGTACTTCAACAGCCCCGAGAAGAACGGCAACCACCGCGCGCTCGCGGACATCCGGGAGAGCATCGCTGAGCTGCGCTACTACCGGGAGGCGGTCTTCGTGCCGCCGCCCGGACCGGACTCCGACACCGCCAAGGCGATCGCGGCGAGGCACGTACTCCCGGCGGAGCGGTGAACTCGCTCCCGGCGCTCCGCGGGCCCGCGCGGACGGTCTGCGACCCGTATGTGATACGGCCGCGACCGTACGCGACCCGCGACAGGCCGGGAGCGAGCATCCCGCCGGACCCTGTACACTTTTCTCGGCCGGTGCGGAAAGCGCCGGTCGCGGTGGGTATAGCTCAGCTGGTAGAGCACCTGGTTGTGGTCCAGGATGTCGCGGGTTCGAGTCCCGTTACTCACCCTGAGTGAGCGAAGGCCCCGCCTGTGGAGACAGGCGGGGCCTTCGCTTTTGCTCCGAGCCGCGGCAGCGGAAAAGGCGCGCGCCCCGGCTGGATGGGGGGCGAAAGCCGGCCGGGGCGCGCTAGG
>NZ_JBUEGC010000046.1:0-55545 GCF_054963655.1 Streptomyces sp. HSS9-12
CCGCCCCAATGGATCGTCGCGTCTCCACCAGCATCCGTCGCCTTCGGCCCGCCCGCCACTCGGAGCCGGCGGCGCAGGGCTCTGCTCCCAGCAGTCCTCGTCAGGCTGATCGGGTCACCGCGGGGTCGGCGTGTGGCTCATGACTTGGCTGCGCACTCGAACCACACCGTCTTTCCGTCCCCAGGTCCGGGTTCGACGCCCCATGCGTCCACGAGGGCCGTGAGCAGCGCCAGCCCCCGGCCGCTCTCGTCCAGCGGATCGGCTGTGCGGAGGGCGGGCGGTGAAGGCAAGCCGTCGGCCACCTCTACTCGCAGGCCCTCGGGCTGCCGGAGCAGGAGCACGGAGCAGCGGCGGTCCGGCACGTGCCGAACGACGTTGGCCAGCAGCTCCGTAACGCCCAACTCCGCCGCGTCCGTCAGCTCCTCCATCTCCCAGAGCCGGAGGTACGCGCGGACGATACGGCGTACGTGAAGGGCCGAATGCTCACCGACCGTGAAGCTCATGCCGTAACGCCGACGGGGGTTAACTTCCGGTGCTGCGAGGTCAGTTGTCCATTTCACGCCACAAGGGTGGGAGGCGGTGACTACGCTCGGCTACGGAATGAATGCAACCCGCTGTGGGGGCGGGTTAGGCAAGGGGGCACCCATGGTGAACATCCGCGAACTGGACCCGAGCGCATCCCCGCTGGACTACTACGGATTCGAGTTGCGTCGCCTTCGGGAGGCGGCCGGACTCACACAGAAGCAACTCGGCGAGATCGTCAGCTATACGGGCTCGTTGATCGGCCAGATCGAGACGGCGCGCAAGGTGCCGACGCCCGATTTCAGCGAGCGGGTGGACGCGGCGCTCGGTACGGGCGGGGTTCTGTCGCGGCTGATGGATTTGGTGCTGCGCAGCCAACTACCGGCGTGGTTCCGCCAGATCGCGGAACTGGAGGCGCGGGCCACCGAGATTTACGCCTTCCAGGCGCAGTTGGTGCACGGTCTCCTGCAGACCGAGGGCTATGCCCGCGCGGTACTCGGCGTCATGGACACGAGTGACCTGGACAGGAGGGTGGCCGCCCGGCTGGCGCGTCAGCGCATCCTGGAGAAGGAGAAGCCGCCGGTGCTGTGGGTGATCCTCGGCGAGGGGGTGCTGTACCAGGAGATCGGTGGCGCGGATGTCATGCGGAACCAACTCACTCACTTGTTGAGGTTCCAGGACAACCCGAGGGTGAACGTCCAGGTGCTGCCCTTCACGGCGGGAGCGCACGCCGGACTGCCGGGGTCGTTCAACATCTTCCGCTTCGCCGATGACCCGGCCATCGTCTACACCGACGACTACGAGACGGCCCATCCGACCGCCAATCCGCATGAAGTCCAAGCGCGTTCCCTCCGTTACGATCACCTCCAGGCCGCGGCTCTGTCCCTGCAGGACTCGGCGGAGCTGATCCAGCGCGTAATGGAGGAACGCTATGGAGAGCACCCCTGATCTGACCACCGTCCGCTGGCGTAAGTCCAGTTACAGCAGCGACACCGGCGGCACCTGCGTCGAGTGCGCCACCCTCGGCGGCGCCCAGTGGCGTAAGTCCAGCTACAGCGGCGACACCGGCGGCGAGTGCGTCGAGATAGCCGCCCTGCCCCACGCCGTCGCCGTCCGCGACTCCAAGGACCCCGACGGCCCCGCCCTAACCTTCACCGCCGACGCCTTCGCGGCGTTCGTCACCGCCGCCGCGACCGGCGAGTTCGGCGCGTTCTAAATGCTCGGGGACACGGCAGCGGGGTGGCAGGTGAAGCCGAGTCGCTTCATCGCGCGCGTGACCTCTCCTGCTGTGAAGTCGCGCCGATCCTGCCTGGTGACGACTGCTCCTACCTGCATGACGGGGTAGGTGCGCGATCCGATCCGGACGGACTCGCCTGTGATGGGCTCGGGCTTGATGCCACTCATGGCTTGTTGCACCTCGCCCGCGGTCAGATCGAAGGGGTAGCCGGCGATGATGCAGCGCATGGGGCCCTCACCAGGGAGAAGGGGTGGTACCGGGGCCCCAGCGTTGCATACGTGGGCCACCACGGAAAGTGTTCGCGGCTATCCGGCCCAACGTCCTCTCGGGGAAAATCCCCGCCCTGGTGGACCAGCGATGCGCGGTTTCCCTATGGGCGGGGTGTGCCGTCCCAGCGCCAGGTGGTGAGGCGGGGGTGCCCGGGCAGTTCGGCGCGTCCGGTGGCCCACAGCAGGGTGGGCCAGGGGTCTGTGGTCTTCGGGGCGTCCGGAAACAGCCGGGCCAGCACGCGCGAGCACAGATCGGCGGGCGGGGTCCAGGGGAGCCCGAGCCCCTGTGCCAGGTCGTGCGTATGCACCAGGGTCTCCACGATCCCCATGCCGGCGAAGCCTTCGGGGTCCGAGACGCCGTAGACGTGGTAGGCGCGGACGTGCGGCGGCGTCGTACGCACCATGGCGACCAGCAGCGCACCGCTCGCCTCGAGTACCTGCAACAGCCCGGTGGGCCCTGCCTCCCGGTTTGCGTGGATGGCGTTCACCGGGCCGCCGGGCCTTCGGCTTTCCCACATGAAGGGCACATGGTCGTCCAAGGGCGGTGAGGCGGGGCCCAGTTGGGCCGCGTATGCGAAGAGGTCGTCACTGAGGTGCTCGACCGTCTCCCAGCAGTCCCACTCCAGCGAACCGGCCTTACCGTCCCACGCCGCTGGAGGCGCCTGGCGAAGAACATCCACGGCGAGTCGCACGGCAAGATCGAGATCATCCGCGGTGACGGGGGACAGGCGGGACGGTCCAGCTTCGATTGATCGAGACATGGCGGGACCGTATCGCGACGCGAGGTGTCACGGCCTGTGGCACTCGAACAACCCGGCGGAGCCACCGGCTCTCACTGCGGCTGGGGGCGACGAATTAGGCTCGCGCCCATGGATTGGTTGGTCTCGCTGATCGGGGCCGTGCTGGTGCTGGCGGCCCTGCGGGACCTGTTTCATACGTTGTGGCACCCGACCCGCCATGGGGGGCTCAGCCGTCTCACCATGGCGGCGCTGTGGAAGCTGTCCTGGCACTTCCATGCCCGCAGGCGCGTCGTGGGGCTCGTGGGACCGCTTGCCATGGTGACGGTGGTCGCCATGTGGGCTCTGGCCATCGTCCTGGGGTGGGCCCTCATCTACTGGCCTCACATGCCGGAGGCGTTCGTCTTCACGACCGGTGCGCCACGGCCGGAGCGGCCCTACCTGCTGGACTCCTTGTATCTGTCGCTGGTCACGGTGGCCACTCTCGGGCTCGGGGACATCGTGCCGACCCATGGCTGGCTCCGCGTCGCCGCTCCGGTGGAGGCGCTGCTCGGGTTCGTCCTGTTCACGGCCACCGTCTCCTGGGTGCTCCAGGTCTACCCGGCGCTCACCCGTCGGCGCGCTCTGGCGGTCAGGCTGGCGCTGCTGAGCGATGCGGACCCTTCGGCGCGGCAGCTCGACGGCGTTGTGGGCGCCTCGATGCTGGAGAGCCTGGCGGCCGAAGTGGTGCGCGTCCGTATGGACTTCACCCAGTACGCCGAGGGCTACTACTTCCATGACGGTGAGGACCACTCCTCGCTGGCGGCTACGGTGGGCTACGCGGCGGATCTCGCCGAGCGCGGGCAGGCGGCCCATCGGGCCGATGTGCGTATGGCCGCCGCTGTGCTGACGGGTGCTCTGGAAGACCTCGCAAACGTCCTGGACCAGCGCTTTCTTCATACGGGGGCACAGTGGAGGGCGGTCTTCGCCGCGTACGCCGCCGACCACGGCCGTAGCGATGTGCCCTCCTGACGGGGGTCGGCAGGCCTGACACCGGCCTGGTGTGAGCCCGGCGGGCGGACCGGCGCGGGATGGTGCCGAGCTCGTCGGGGCCCCGCACCACATGTGCTGCCTCACATGCGGTGCGGGACCGTGCCGACAGGCTCGCTCAGCCGGTGCAGCCGGGGATGCTGTCCTGCGGAGCGCAGTTGTTCGGGTGGTTGCGCTTGACCGTGCTCTTCTTCAGCGTGACCACGCCGGACTCCTCGAAGATGCCGCCCCCGTCGCCGGCCTTGTTGCCGATGACAGAGCTCCGCTTCAGCGTCGTGGAGCCCACGCCGGTGAAGATGCCGCCGCCTTGGGCGGTGCCGCCGCCTGAAGCCTTGGCGGTGTTCTTGAGGATCTTCGATTTCTCACTTGTCACGGTGCCACCGGTGATGTTGCTGATGCCTCCGCCCCGGGCGGTGCCTCCGCCTGGGGCGCTGGCGGTGTTGCGGGCTACCACGCTCTTGCTGAGTTCGAGCTTGCCGAGGGGGCCCACGCTGATCGCGCCGCCCGTGGCGATGCCGCCCGGGGCACTGGCTTGGTTACCGATGACACGAGTCCGGGTGAGGGACAGCGTGCCTCCGTTTCCGGCCGCGCCGCCGTTGGCGGTGCCGCCGTCGGGAGCGCTGGATGTGTTGTCGCGGATGACGGTGTCCTTCATGGTCACGGTGTTGCCGGTGTCGTTGTTCAGAGCGCCGCGTGCGATGCCGCCCGGGGCGCTGGAGACGTTGTCGCTGATGACGCTGCCCTTGATCGTCATGGGGGCGAATGCGGCGATGGCACCGAGCGCGAAGCTGCCGGTGCCCGCCGTGACCTTGACGGTGTTATGGGCGATGCGGCTGTGGTTGATCGCCACCGGACCGTCGTTGGCGATGCCGCCGCCCGCGGCGGCATTTTCGCGGTCGGTGCCGGTGTAGCGGGCGGTGTTGTGGCTGACGTCGGTGTGGTTCAGCGTCGCCGTGCCGTCGTTGTCGATGCCCCCACCCTCGGCGAACAGATTCGACGATGCGGTGTTGTGGACCACCCGGCTGTGGTTGAGCGTGAGTGTGCCCTGGTTGTTGATACCACCGCCGCAGACCACCCCCGGGATGGGGAAGAGGGGGCAGTCTGTCCCCTTGCCGCCGCTGATGGTGGTCTTGTTGAGGGTCAGGGTGCCGGTGGGGGCTACGAGGAGGATGCGGAAGTCTGGGGCGGACCGGGCGCGCTTGATGGTTGCGCCGTTGCCGTCGATGGTGATGTTGCTGGTGATGGCGGGCAGGCCGTTGGCGTGGTTGGTGTAGTCGGGCTTTGTCAGCTTGTAGGTGCATCCGGGGGCCAGGCGGAGTGTGTCGGGGCCCGGTGAGATGTTGGCCCTGCCGATCGCGTCGATGAGCTTCGGGACCGAGCAGGGCACGGACACGGTGGCGGCGTGGGCCGGTGTGGCCGGGAATGCCGCCACGGTGGCGGCTGCCAGACCGGCCGCGGCCAGCAGCCGTCCCGGACTCGGTCGCCGGACGCCGAGGGCGGCGCCGGCTCTTCGGAAGTTCTGCCAGGGCATCAGGGTGCTCCTCCTTCTGAACCAAGAGGCACCCCGTCGGATGCGCTTCGATCCGCGGCCCGGCGGTCCCGGGCCGTGTGGTCGAGCTGGGATGCCGGGATCAGCGGATCATGATCTTCCGCTGCCGGCTTCCCGGCCGGGCCGTTCGGGGGAGCCGCGACGGCTCGAGGGGCCGCGTACGCCGCCGACCACGGCCGTAGCCTCTGCTCGCCGCGGTGACGCCGTGAAGTACCTGATCGAACCGGGCACAGGATGTCGGGCCCGGAGGGCGAGCCTTCCCCGGCGTGAGTGACCGTCAAGGGTTGGTCGAGACGGCGCGGGGAGAGGGCGGTGACGTCGGGCGCGCACGCCCCTTGCGTACCGGCGGTAGCGGCATAAAACTTCGAGAAGAACTAGAACGCGTACTAGTTCTGGCCGTGGGCGCCGGGACGTCCCGCGGACACGCGCGAGGAGAGGACGAGGCATGGCCGCAGAACCCGTCATCGTCGAAGCCGTACGCACGCCCATCGGCAAGCGCGGAGGCGCGCTCGCCAACCTCCACCCGGCCTGCCTGCTGGGGGAGACCTATCGCGAACTCCTCGCCCGCACCGGCATCCAGCCGGACTGCGTGGAGCAGATCGTCGGCGGCACGGTCACCCATGCCGGCGAACAGTCCATGAACCCGGCCCGTAACGCCTGGCTGGCGTGCGGCCTGCCGTACGAGACCGCGGCGACGACCGTGGACTGCCAGTGCGGCTCCTCGCAGCAGGCCAACCACATGGTGGCCAACATGATCGCGTCCGGGGTGATCGACGTCGGGATCGGCTGCGGCGTCGAGGCGATGTCGCGGGTGCCGCTGGGCAGCGGTTCCAAGTACGGTCCGGGCAGGCCCTTCCCGGACGAGTGGAACGTGGATCTGCCGAACCAGTTCGAGGCGGCGGAACGGATCGCGCGGCGCCGCGGACTGACGCGGGAGCGCGTGGACTCGCTCGGGCTGCTGTCCCAGGAGCGGGCGGCGCAGGCCTGGGCGGAGGAGCGTTTCAAACGAGAGACGTACGCCGTACAGGTCCCCACGACGGAGGAGGAGCAGGCGGCGGGCCAGGGCATGTGGCGCCTGGTGGACCGCGATGAGGGGTTGTGCGACACCAGCATGGAGGCACTGGCCGGGCTCAAGCCCATCATGCCGGCCGCCGTGCACACCGCCGGCAACTCCTCGCAGATATCGGACGGGGCCGCCGCGGTGATGTGGGCGTCGAAGCGGATGGCGCGCGCGCTGAAGCTGAAGCCCAGGGCGCGGATCGTCGCGCAGGCGCTGGTCGGAGCCGACCCGCACTACCACCTGGACGGGCCGGTCGACGCGACCCGGGCGGTGCTCGGCAAGGCGGGGATGTCGCTGAAGGACATCGACCTGGTTGAGATCAACGAGGCGTTCGCGTCTGTGGTGTTGTCGTGGGCGCAGGTCTTCGAGCAGGACCTGGAGAAGGTGAACGTCAACGGTGGCGCGATCGCGCTGGGGCACCCGGTGGGGGCGACCGGGGCGCGGCTGATCACCACGGCGCTGTATGAGCTGGAGCGCTCGGACAAGGAGTTCGCGCTGATCGCGATGTGCGCGGGCGGGGCGCTGGCGACGGGGACGATCATCCAGCGGCTGTGAGCCGGAGCAGGTCAAACGCGCTGAGTTGCACGACCATGCCGGTGGTGATGGCCTGAAGGAGTCGTGCGCTGCCCTCCGGGGGCTGCCCGGCAGCGTGAGTGTGGGCAGGACACGACCGGGGGGGCGAGCGCGGGGATCGCGCGCCGCGGTCTCGCCCGGGCGCACGGCGGACGGGCCGAGCTTCCGGGAGGGCAGGGATGGCGACAGCAGTGATGCGTACGATTCCGCTCCCGTCGGGGGAGGAGATCCCGGCTCTCGGGCAGGGCACCTGGTACCTCGGCGAGGACCCGAGCCGGCGTCGCCAGGAGATCGCAGCCCTGCGGCTGGGCCTCGACCTGGGGATGACCGTCATCGACACGGCGGAGATGTACGGGGACGGCGCCGCCGAGGAACTCGTCGGCGAGGCCATCGCCGGGCGCCGTGAGGAGGTCTTCCTGGTCAGCAAGGTGCTCCCCAGCCACGCGAGCCGCCGGGGCACCGTCGCCGCCTGCGAGGGCAGCCTGCGGCGGCTCGGTACGGATCAGCTGGACCTGTATCTGCTGCACTGGCGCGGACGGTTCCCGTTGGAGGAGACCCTCGCCGGATTCGCCGACCTGGTGGCCGCGGGAAGGATCCGCTACTGGGGTGTGAGCAACCTGGACGTCACCGACATGGTCGAGCTGACCTCCCTGCCCGGCGGCGAGACGGTGGCGCTCGACCAGGTGCTCTACAACCTCACTCGGCGCGGCATCGAGTGGGACCTCCTCCCCTGGTGCCGCCAGAACGGGGTGCCCGTCATGGCGTACTCACCGATCGAGCAGGGGCGGCTGCTGCGTGCCGAGCCCCTGCGGGCCGTGGCCCGGCACCTCGGGGCCACCCCCACCCAGGCGGCGCTCGCGTGGGTGCTCGAACAGGGCGTGGCCGCGATTCCGCGGTCCGGACGGCCCGAGCATGTAGAGGAGAACCGCGAGGCCGCGGACCTGCGTCTGACTCCGGACGTGCTCGCCGTTCTCGACGAGGCGTTCCCGCCGCCCGACGGCCCCGTACCGCTGGAGATGCTCTGACCCTCCGGCTCCCCCGTCCCTTCCGGGCTCCGGACGCCGACAGAGCCGGGACGGTGAGGGACCGACACCGCCGTAATGGGTGGCGAATGCACTGTTCGGTCTGGGGGCTGCAGTGCGGTGCACTTGTGCGGTGCGGGTCCGACGCCCGGCCGCCCGAAGGCGACCAGCCGCGCCACCTGCCTGCCGAGCGCCCGGTGCGGGATGCGCGGCACGGACGGGGCCGCGGTCGGCCGGCCGGGGGCCGCCGTACGGCGGGCACCGCCATTCCATTTGTCGTGGACGGCCGCCGATTCGGCCGCTGGGCAAGGCGGCATGCCGGTTGTCGGTCAGGGGCGTTCCGTGACCGGGCCACTCCAGCTGACGGACGGTTCGAAGGCGGCCCGACGGGTCGCCCGGCGAAGTGCCTTGAGCACGGTGCTGCCGAGCGTCAGGACCAGCACCACGGTGAGCGCCGCACGCCCCAGGTCCCAGCCGAGCGACGTCGCCGCGCAGTAGGCGAGGAAGCGGACGATGTTCTCGTGGAACGGATCGCCGGGCACGAAGGAGATGCCCGAGGACAGGCCCGGCAGATACGTCCAGCCCTGGAGGTTCATCACGGTGCCGTAGGCCACCGCGGACGCGGCCCCGTACGCCGCGAGCATCAGCCGCTCGGCGCGCCCGCGCAGCCGGTGCGCACCGGGCAGCAGACCGGCGCCCATGGTCACCCAGCCCATCGCCAGCATCTGGAACGGCATCCACGGCCCGACCCCGCCGGTCAGCAGCGCGGACGCGAACATCGTCACGCCGCCGAGGACGAAGCCGAAGCCGGGGCCGAGCACCCGGCCGGACAGCACCATCAGGAAGAACATCGGCTCCAGACCCGCTGTCCCGGCCCCGAGCGGACGCAGCGCGGCACCGGCCGCCGCCAGCACACCGAGCATCGCGACGGCCTTGGCGTCCAGCCCGGTGTCGGCGATCGTCGCCATGACCACGGCCACGAGCAGCGGCAGCAGCGCGGCGAACAGCCAGGGGGCGTCCTGGGAGTGGGCGAGTCCGGAGCCGGCGGAGGCGAGCAGCGGCCAGCCGAAGGCGGCGGCGCCGATCGCCGAGACCAGCGCGAGGGCGGTGGCGGCGCGGGGACCGAGCCGGATGGCTTGCGGTCGGCGGTTGCCGACGGCGGGGGCGGGTGCGGCGGTTGGACCCGCCGCCGGGGCGGGGTTCGGCGCGGGCTTGCCGTCGCGCGGCCGCGGTGTGCGCGGGCCCGTTTCGCCGTGCGGGCGCGGCGCTTCGCTCGGGGGAAAGAGGCGCCGCATGCGCTGTGCCGGCCCGGCGGGGGACTTGTCGGTGTGCTCGTCGCGCGGCGTCATTCGGCGCCTCCGGCGCCAAGCGCATGCCGTATCTGGGGGACGGTCAACCAGCGCTGTGGGGTGAGGATCTTCGCCACCTGGGGGGCGAACGCCGGGGAGGAGAGCACCACATCCGCCGTCGGGCCGTCCGCGACGACCTCGCCGTCCGCCAGGATCACCACCCGGTGGGCGAGTTCCGCTGCCAGCTCCACATCGTGCGTCGCGAGCACGATCCCGTGCCCGTCCGCCGCCAGCCCCCGCAGGATCTCCACCAGCCGCGTCTTCGCCGCGTAGTCCAGCCCCCGCGTCGGCTCGTCCAGGAGCAGCAGCGGCGGACGAGCCGTCAGCACGACCGCCAGCGCGAGCGCCAGCCGCTGCCCCTCCGACAGATCGCGCGGATGCGCGGCATCCGGCACGTCCGGCAGCAGCTCCGCGACCAGCGCCCGGCACGTCCCGGGCGGCACCTGCGCATCCGCATCCGCGGCCGCGCACTCCGCCGCGACCGTGTCCGCGTACAGCAGGTCGCGCGGCTCCTGCGGCACCAGGCCGACCCGTCGGATCAGCTCCTGTGGGCGCGTACGGTGCGGCGTCACGCCCCCCATGCGCGCCGATCCGCCCGTCGGCTCATGCGCCCCCACCAGTGTGCCCAGCAGCGTGGACTTGCCCGCGCCGTTGCGGCCCATCAGCGCGACCGTCTCCCCGGGCCGTACGGACAACTCGACGCGGCGCAGCGCCTCGATCCGCCCGCGCCGTACCGACAGTTCGGTCACTTCGGCGACCGGCTCCGCCGGCTTCGGCTCCACGGCGGTGTACGGGGTGAGCGATGCCAGCCGCTCGCGCAGCGGGGCCGCCTTACGGCGCGCGTCCCGTACCGAGAGGGGAAGCGGCGACCAGCCCGCCAGCCGGCCGAGGGCGACCACCGGCGGATGCACCGGCGATACGGCCATGATCTCGGCGGGTTCGCCGACGAGCGGTGGCTCGCCGGGCGCGGGCAGCAGGACGACCTGGTCGGCGTACTGCACGACGCGCTCCAGCCGGTGTTCGGCCAGCAGAACCGTCGTGCCCAGGTCGTGGACGAGCCGCTGCAGCACGGCCAGGACCTCCTCGGCCGCGCCGGGGTCCAGCGCGGACGTCGGCTCGTCGAGCACCAGGACCCGCGGGTGCGGGGTGAGAACGGACCCGATCGCCACGCGCTGCCGCTGCCCGCCGGAGAGGGTCGCGATCGGGCGGTCGCGCAGCTCGGCGAGCCCCAGCAGGTCGAGCGTCTCCTCGACCCGGCGGCGCATCACGGCCGGGGCCAGGCCGAGGGATTCCATGCCGTAGGCGAGCTCGTCCTCGACGGTGTCGGTGACGAAGTGGGCGAGCGGGTCCTGGCCCACGGTGCCGACGACATCGGCGAGTTCGCGGGGCTTGTGCGTACGGGTGTCGCGGCCCGCGACGGTGACGCGGCCGGACAGGGTTCCGCCGGTGAAGTGCGGTACGAGCCCGGAGACGGCGCCGAGCAGGGTCGACTTGCCGACGCCCGAAGGGCCGACCAGCAGGCAGAGTTCGCCCTCGGGGACGGTGAAGTCGACGCCGTGGATCGCGTATCCGGGCGCGTCGTCGTACGCGACGGACACGGTGTCGAACCGGATCACGGGGTTCCCTCCGGGTGGTCGGTGCGGGGTGCGGGCCGGTCCGGGCCGGTCCCTGTGCGGGGTGGCGCCGGGGCGATCCAGGCCGGGAGCAACCCCAACAGCGCGCCCGCCGCAGGCCACAGCGGCAACGTCGGCGCCGTCGGCGGGACCACGGACGGGTGCAGGCCCGCGGGGTCGGCCGAGGCGGACCAGATCATCAGCGCCGCCACGGCGACACCGCTGCCCGAAACCAGCCACGCCCGTACGCCCCACGCGTCGGGTCGGTAGCGGCTGCGCACCGAGCGACGGCCGCCGAGCCACAGCCCGATGAGGGCCGCCGCCAGGCCGGCCAGCAGCAGCGGCAGGCCAAAGCCGTTGCCCTGCTGGGCCAACAGCCCGTACGTACCGGCGCAGACCCCGAGCAGGCCGCCGAGCGTACAAGCGGTGGTCGTGAGCCGTACGGCGCGCGGGACCTGCGCCGTACGGCCGTACCCCCGGGCGTCCATCGCCGCGGCGAGAGCCACGGACCGCTCCAACCCGCCCTCCAGGACGGGCAGTCCGATCTGCAGGACTGCCCTGACGCCCTTGTCGGGGCGACCGCGCAGGCGGCGGGCGGCACGCAGCCGCGCCACGTCGGAGACGAGGTTGGGGGCGAAGGTCATGGCGACGACGACGGCGACGCCGACCTCGTACAGCGCGCCGGGCAGGGACTTGAGCAGCCGGGCCGGGTTGGCGAGGGCGTTCCCGGCGCCGACGCAGGCGAGCAGGGTGGCCAGCTTCAGCCCGTCGTAGAGCGCGAAGACCAGGCCTTCGGCGGTGACCCGGCCGCCGATGCGCACGCCTCGGGCCCACTCCGGGAGCGGGATCTCGGGGAGGGTGAACAGTGTTGTGCTGCCGGGGATCGGGGAGCCGAGGACGATGGAGAAGACGATCCGGATGGCGACGACGAACAGGCCGAGCCTGAGGAATGCGCTGTAGCTGCGCGCCCAGGGGGCGTCGGTGCGGCGGGCCGCGACGACGTAGCCCGCGACGGTGGCGAGCAGGGCGAGCAGCAGCGGATTGGTGGTACGGGAGGCGGCGGTGCCGAGGCCGAGGGCCCACAGCCACCAGGCGCCGGCGTGCAGGGCGGTGCCGCGGGATGCCGCGGGCGGGCGCAGCGAGAGCCGCCGGCGACGCGGATGGGCGATGGGCCTGTTGTCGCGGGGTGGCACTGGTCGTGGCTCCGTGGTCATCCGCGGCGGCGGCGCGCCTGCCACAGCGCGGCGGCGCCGAGGCCGAGGACGACCGCAAGTCCCGCGAGGAGGCCCGCGGACGGGCCGCCGTCCTGAGCCGCCCGCTTCCGCTTCGCCGACGCGTCGGCCTTCGAAGCCGACGCGGAGCCGTCGCCGGATATCTCGTCGGCGCAGCCCGTCTTCGGGTAGCCGGAAATCGCGCACAGCAGCGCGTCGGAGTTGTAGCGCAGCGGCTTGGCGACGGCGGCGAGCGCTTCGGCGGTCGTCGCGTCCTCGGCGACGCGAGCGCACTCCGTACGGGGCTTCGGCGGCGTCTCGCCGCCGCGGCCGGCAGCGGCTGGGGGAGCGTCCGCCGCGGTGCCGAAGTCGATGACGAGCGCGATCCGCTTGGCGCCGCGCTTGGGGTCGGTGCCCCCGCAGATCGTGTCGAAGGCCGCGGTGCCGCGTGGCTGGGCGGCGTCCTGGGAGTCCTCGCTGACGGAGAAGCGGAAACCGTGGATATCGCCGTCGGCCGGCCGCGCGGTCGCCGGCCCCTCGGTGGCGTATGCCCAACTGCCGCCGTGGCGCTCCCAGAACGACCAGTAGCGGTACCCCTGGGCGGACCCCGCGGCCAGGGTCCTCGGCATGTGCGGGTGCCCGGCCGCTTGCGCCGGTATCGCGCCCAGCACGGTGCCCGCGGCGATGGCGAGGCCGGTGGCGCAGGCCGCGACGGCGACCGCGCCGTGGAGTCCCCGGCCGGCCCGGCGGTCGCCGGGGCTGCCGGCCCGTCGCCCCTCCGCGTTGGCGACCGTCGGCGAGGCCCCGTGACGAAGGGCGGCCGGCTGCCCGCCCCCCTTCGCCGTAGACCGCCGAGCGGTGTAACGCTCCCGCTCCGTCATCGCTACTTCCTGCGGCCGCTGATGAGGATGCCGATGCCGATGCCCGCGACAAGGCCCACGCCGACGATCCACCACACCGCCGTACCGTTGCCCTCATCGGCGGCGTTCCGCTCCGGGCCCGCCTGCCCGGCGGCGTGCTCGGCGGCCGGCTTCGGGCCCGTGGCGTTCAGCTGCCGCACCAGGTCGGTGCCACCGAAGTCGCGCGGGTCGGCGCCGGTCGCGTGGACGGCCAGGACCAGCTGGGCGAGGGCGGCGGGGTCGCCCTGCGACCACCGTGCGGAGTTCTTCTCCAGCCACCGCAGCGGCTTCTCGGCCGCCTCGCGGTGCCCGCCCGCGGCGAGCGCGAGGACGGCGTCGGCGGTGTTGCCGTAGTCGGGCTGGTTCTTGGCGCCCGGCATTGCCGACATCAGGTGCCGGCCGCTCCTCTCCAGCGCCTTGGCGAGGTACGCGGCCCCGCCCTGCGCCGCGTCGTCCGGCTCGCGCGCGTCCTTGGCATCGGAGGCACCGCAGTCGATCGGCTTGACCGCCTCGTCCGTGCCCTTGTCCAGCGGCTCCACCGCCAGGCCCTTGCCGAGGCCGGCGAGGGCCGCGGCCGCCGTCGCGTCGGCGTTGGCGGTGAGCTTGCCGCCCTTGGGCTGGTAGGCGAACGCGCCCTGCTCGCCCGCCTTCTCATCGCAGCCGAGCTGGAAGCCGACCAGCGCGTCGTACGCCGACTTGCCCTTCTGGGACTTCACGTCCTCCGGCTTTCGGCCCGCCGCGACGAGGGCGCCGATGACGACCGACGTCGAGTTGGCGTCGCTCGGGCTGCCCGGGTTGTAGCCCCAGCCGCCGTCCTGGTTCTGCACGGTCTTCAGCCAGTCCACCGACTTCGACACGGCGCTCGCATGGCCGCCGAGCGCGGCCAGTGCCTGTACGGCCACCGCGGTCGCGTTGCTGTCGACCGGCGTCTTCGCGTCGCACTCCTCCGTGGGGTCCGCCCGGTACGCGGCGAAGCCGCCCGAGGAGCACTGCTGCCCGGCGAGCCAGTCCACGGCCTTCTTCGCCGGGGTCACACCCACCGTGTCCTGCGCGAGCAGGGCCACCGACTGCCGCCACACCCCGTCGTACGTGGGGTCCTTCGTGCCGTACAGGCCCGAGGGGAGCTTCGGGGCGGCGGAGGGGGAGGGCGACGCGTCGGCGATCGCGGTCGGGGCGGCAACCGCACAGAGCACGGCCGACGCGGCGAGGGCCGCGGCGCTGCGGCGTACGTTCATAGCGGTGGTGCCTCTCGATGTGTCGCGGTGGTGAGGGATACGGGGGCAGGGCACGGCCGTTCCCTCACGCGTTCGTCGCGCGATGGCACCGGGCTCGCCTTCCGCACTCCTCGACGGTGCCGCTGCCGGTGGTACCGGCGGCGGGAGCCTTCGTCGTCTCCGGTCGGGTGCTCCGGCTCGCCCCGGTCGATGCGTACGCGGGTACGCCCTGGGCTCACGGTTGCGGGTCAGCGCCGGATTTGCACCGGCTTCCCCCGATCGGACACGGATGCAGTTGTCGCCGGACAGCTTAACCGGGCACGCTGACGCGCCCTGATGGCGGGCGGGCGTGAACGATGGGGCGGGCAGGGATGCGGTGGGCGGCGGTGGCCGCCGCGCGCTGTGCTTTCGTGGGCGGTGCAGTGGGCGGAGGTGTTGGCCTGGCGCTCGCTGGCAGCGTGCGGCCAGGGCCCGGGCGCCGCCGCGAAGGCAGGCCCCCGGGGAGGCGTGATGGGCCCGCCGGGAGACGCGGAGGCGGGTCGCCGTGCCCGTGGCGGATTTCCGCGGCGGGGTTTCTGCCGGCGCAGTCGTGGGCGAGTGGGTAGCGGCCGGCCGTTGGCTGTGGGTGAGCAGGGGCGCACGGGTGGCTGCCCGCCGGGAGAGGCGGAGGCGGGTCGCCGTGCCCACGGCGGGTCTCATCCGCCGCGATACGAGGCATGCGGGGCAAAACCCGGGCGCGGAACGCCCGGTCAGGACGGCGTTGTGACGTCGATCAGGCGGCAGACCGTTTCGATGTCGATCTTCACCTGGGCAATGGAGGCCCGCCCGGAGAGCCATGTGATCAGCGCCGAGTGCCACGTGTGCTCGATGACCCGGACCGCCGAGAGCTGCTCGGGGGTCGGCGCCCCGTCCAGCCCCATCGCGTCCAGAATGATCGCGGTCGTCAGCCGCGACACCGTGTCCACCTCGGAGCTCACCGACCGGTCGGCGAAGGTCAGCGCCCGGACCATGGCGTCCGCCAGGTGCGGCTCGCGCTGCATCGCGCGGAACGCCCGCATCAGCGTCTGCGCCACCCGCGCGGACGGCTGCTCCTCGGTCGGTGGGCGCTTGCGCAGCGTCTCGTGCATGTGCTGCAGCTGGTCCTGCATGGTCGCGACCAGCAGATGCACCTTGGAGGGGAAGTAGCGATAGAGCGTGCCGAGGGCGACGTTGGAGAGCTCGGCGACCTCGCGCATCTGGACCGCGTCGAAGCCACCGCGGCTGGCCAGCTGAGCGCTGGCGTGCAGGATGCGCCGACGACGCGCCTCCTGGCGTTCCGTCAGGGGAGGGGAGGACGGCTGGCGCTCTGTCGTCATATGTCCCATTCCGTGACATCCGTGGTCTGCGTCGAAGTTGCGGGGGGTCCGCACAGCATGGCAGGGGCCGTGCCGTGGCGCGAATCACCTGCTCCGCCCCTCCCTGACGGGCTACCTGCGGGTAGATTCGTAGCTCCTTGAGCGATCAAGTCTGAAACTTGTTCTAGATTAGCGCGAGCGATTACGCTCCGGCTGAACTGCTGTGAGAAGGGGGCCGAGAGTGACCGCTGAGGCCATACCGGCAGCCGTGCCTCACTTCCCTGCCGGGGCATCCGCGGCCGAGCGCGGCGCCCCGCTGCGCATTGCGCTGCTGACCTACAAGGGGAACCCGTTCTGCGGGGGCCAAGGCGTCTACGTACGGCACCTGTCCCGCGAGCTCGCCCGGCTCGGCCACACCGTCGAGGTCATCGGCGCCCAGCCGTACCCCGTCCTCGACGCCGGAGTCACCCTCACCAAGCTGCCCAGCCTCGACCTGTACCGCCCGTCGGACCCGTTCCGCACTCCGGGGCGCGACGAGTACCGGGACTGGGTCGACGCCCTGGAGGTCGCCACCATGTGGACCGGCGGCTTCCCGGAGCCGCTGACCTTCAGCCTCCGCGCCCGTCGTCATCTCGCCGCCCGCCGCGGCGCGTTCGACATCATCCACGACAACCAGACCCTCGGCTACGGCCTGCTGGGCCTGGAGCGCCTCGGCTTCCCGCTGGTCACCACCATCCACCACCCGATCACCGTGGACCGCCGGCTGGAGCTGGACGCCGCCGACGGCTGGAAGCGCCGCCTCTCCGTACGCCGCTGGTACGGCTTCACGCGCATGCAGAAGCGGGTGGCACGCCGGCTGCCGTCCGTCCTGACCGTCTCCGGCTCCTCGCGCCAGGAGATCGTCGACCACCTCGGGGTGCGCCAGGACCGCGTCCATGTCGTGCACATCGGCGCGGACACCGAGCTGTTTTCCCCGGACCCGGCGGTTCCGGAAATCCCCGGCCGGATCGTCACCACCTCCAGCGCCGACGTACCGCTCAAGGGCCTGGTCTTCCTCGTCGAGGCGCTGGCCAAGCTGCGCACCGAGAACCCGCGCGCCCACCTCGTCGTCGTGGGCAAACGCGCCGAGGACGGGCCCGTCGCCGCCGCCATCGAGCGCTACGGGCTCGATGGAGCCGTCGAGTTCGTCAAGGGCATCAGCGACCAGGATCTGGTCGACCTGGTGCGCGGCGCGCAGGTCGCCTGCGTGCCCTCCCTCTACGAGGGCTTCTCGCTGCCCGCCGCCGAGGCCATGGCCACCGGTACCCCGCTGGTCGCCACCACCGGCGGCGCCATCCCCGAGGTCGCCGGCCGCGACGGCGAGACCTGCCTGGCCGTACCGCCCGGCGACGCGGGCGCGCTGGCCGCCGCGCTCGGCCGGCTGCTGGACGACGACCAGCTGCGCAGACGGCTCGGCATGGCCGGGCGGGAGCGGGTGCTGCGCCGCTTCACCTGGGAACAGGCCGCCCGCGGTACGGCAGAGCACTACCGCGAGGCCATCGCGATGCGGGCCCGGAGCGCACGCACCGCCTGACCCGGCCTGACAGATACGTCCCTCCGCTCCACCCGACAGCCCCCAGGAAGGCAGATCCCCGTGCTGACCGTGGACTTCTCCCGTTTCCCGCTCGCCCCAGGCGACCGCGTGCTCGATCTGGGCTGCGGCGCGGGCCGTCACGCCTTCGAGTGCTACCGGCGCGGAGCGCAGGTCGTGGCCCTGGACCGCAACGGTGAGGAGATCCGCGAGGTCGCCAAGTGGTTCGCGGCCATGAAGGAGGCCGGCGAGGCGCCGCCGGGCGCCGGCGCCACCGCGATGGAGGGCGACGCGCTGGCTCTGCCCTTCCCCGACGACAGCTTCGATGTCGTGATCATCTCCGAGGTGATGGAGCACATCCCGGACGACAAGGGCGTGCTCGCCGAGATGGTGCGGGTGCTCAAGCCGGGCGGGCGGATCGCGGTGACCGTACCGCGTTACGGGCCGGAGAAGATCTGCTGGGCGCTCTCCGACGCGTACCACGAGGTCGAGGGCGGCCACATCCGCATCTACCGTGCCGACGAGCTGCTGCGGAAGATATGCGAGGCGGGCCTGCGCCCGTACGGCACGCACCACGCGCACGCGCTGCACTCGCCGTACTGGTGGCTCAAGTGCGCCTTCGGCGTCGACAACGACCAGGCCCTGCCGGTGAAGGCGTACCACAAGCTCCTGGTCTGGGACATCATGAAGAAGCCGCTGCTGACCCGGGTTGCCGAGCAGGCCCTGAACCCGCTGATCGGCAAGAGCTTCGTGGCCTACGCGACCAAGCCGCACTTGCCGAAGGGCGAGGCGTGACGAGCCCGGGCCGCACCGAACGCCTTGTCCTGGCCGGCGTGCTGACGGCCGAGCAGGCCGCCGCCACCGTCGCCGGGATCGTGGCCATACAGCGCGAGGACGGTGCCATACCGTGGTTCCGCGGGCACCACCTCGACCCCTGGGACCACGTCGAGGCCGCCATGGCGCTGGACGCGGCGGGCGAACACGCCCGGGCCGAGGCCGCGTACCGGTGGCTCGCCGACCACCAGAATTCCGACGGCTCCTGGTACGCGGCCTACGCGGAGGGGGACCCGGAGAAGGCGACCGACCGCGGCCGGGAGACCAACTTCTGCGCGTACGTGGCCGTTGGCGTCTGGCACCACTACCTCTCCACCGGCGACGACGCCTTCCTGGAGCGGATGTGGCCGACCGTCTACGCGGCCATCGAGTTCGTCCTCGGTCTGCAGCAGCCCGGCGGACAGATCGGCTGGAAGCGGGAGGCCCTCGAGGACGGGAACACCCCCGTCACCGACGCGCTGCTCACCGGCTGCTCCTCGATCTACCAGGCGCTGCGCTGCGCGCTGGCCATCGCCGAGCACCGCGAAGATCCGCAGCCCGACTGGGAGCTGGCCACCGGCTGGCTGGGCCATGCGATCCGCCGCCACCCCGAGCGGTTCCTCGACAAGGACCGCTATTCCATGGACTGGTACTACCCGATCCTCGGCGGAGCCCTGACCGGCCCGGCAGCCAAGGAGCGGCTCGAAGCCCACTGGGACCAATTCGTCGTCCCCGGACTGGGCGTGCGCTGCGTCCTGCCGAACCCGTGGGTCACCGGCGGAGAGAGCGCCGAACTGGCCCTGGCACTCTGGGCGATGGGCGAGTCCGACCGAGCGGTCGGCATCCTCAAGTGGATCCAGCAGCTGCGCGCCGACAACGGCATGTACTGGACGGGGTACGTCTTCGAGGACGACGCGGTCTGGCCGGAGGAGCAGACCTCCTGGACGGCCGGCGCGGTGCTGCTCGCCGTGGCCGCGCTCGGTGGGGACGAAGCGACCACGGCGGTTTTCGGGGGAGAGGGGCTGCCGAGGGGACTCGACCCGGACTGCTGCTGAGGGGTGCGGGTGCCCGGTTATGTCATGCGTCGGATGCGCGTGGCTACGGCGTGCCCGATGAACAGGTACAACACGGCCGGCAGGCCGTAGTTGAGGACCGTCCGCAGCCATGCGGTGTCCATGGTGAACAGGTCGTACGACCATCCGGCCAGCCAGTGGGCGGCGTGCCGGACGAAGGTCACCAGGTCGTTCGCCGGGTTGGCGTCCAGCAGCGACATCAGGATCCACAGGCCGAGGATGACGGCCGCGACATCGGCTACGAGGGCTATGACCGTTGCTGCCTCATTGATTCCACGTCTGGAGGGCATGCCCAACTTATTGCCGTGAGTGCTTTGTGGAAACCCCATAGGGTGATCACATGACGATACTGGGACACGACCGCTACTGCTCGGAAGTGATCGCACAGACAGACCGGTTGAGGGCGGCGATCGCCGGTGCGGACCTTTCCGCGATCGTGCCGACCTGCCCCGAGTGGACGCTGCTGGAGCTCGTCCGGCATGTGGGCAATGCCCACCGCATGGTCGAGACGATCGTCCGGACCAGGGCCACGACGCATACACCGGACCAGGACTCCGGGACCACGCAAGGCCCGGACGGGAGCGATCCGGCCGCGCTCGACGCCTGGCTCGCCGAAGGGGCGGCGACGCTCGCGGCGGCCCTGCGCGAGGCAGGGCCGGACGTCAAGCTCTGGTCGTGGTCGCTTGACGGCAGTTCCGGCCGCTGGGCACGGCGGATGGTCCATGAGACGGTGGTCCATCGGGCGGACGCGGAGCGTACGACGGGCCGTGCGTTCACCGTCGTACCCGAGGTCGCCGTGGACACCATCGAGGAGTGGCTGGAGATCCTCTCCAGTCCGGAAGTCGTCGCCTACAAACCGCAGCTGGCCGAGCTCCGCGGTGCCGGCACGAGCATCCATCTGCACGCCACGGACACCCCCGAAGACCTGGGCGCCGAGTGGTTGATCGAGTTCTCCGACGCGGGCTTCACCTGGCGCCGGGCGCACGCCAAGGCGACGGTCGCGCTGCGCGGTCCGCTGGCGGACGTGCTCCAGGTCTTCTTCCGGCGGCTGCCGGTGGACAGTGGGCGGGTGGATGTCCTCGGCGACGCCAAGCTGCTCGACTTCTGGCTGGAGCGCGCCAGTTTCGGCTGAGCCCCCGGCGTCAACGGGTACGCACAGGTGCCATCCGCCGCCGGCCTGCGCCGGCGGGCGGCGGGCGGCGGGCGGCGGGCGGACAAGGATTCCTGCCGGAAAACCCGGCCCACTGCCGGTGAGAGGGGAGCAGTAGCAGTCGTCACCCAATCCTCCGCGCCGTGTCGCACAGGCCGCCCGCGTTCACCAGCCCTTCGCGTGCTCAGGGTCCCAGACGGCGCCCCTTCCGCGCTGTCGATTCGCTCGTCGGGGTCAGGCAAGTCGGAGGGTTCGTGGACCCGTCACCGGGTGGTTGCGGAAGCACGGCGCGCATTGCGGGAACGGCAAGGACCGCAGCCACCGTCGTGATCTGCCACAGTGCGCCGAAGCCCAGCACTTCGGGTGTGCCGATGAGTACCGACACTGGACCGGCGGCGGCCAGTCCGACAGGCCCGAGGGCGAATGCCCCGAAGGAGTCGTAGGCGCTGACCCGAGCGAGGGCGCCCGGGGGCACTTGGCGCTGCGTAGTGGTCGCGTAGAGGGTGCCGCAGACCGCCGAGCCGATTCCGGCGACCAGTGCGGCCGTGCAGATCCACGGCAGTGACCGGCCGGTGGCGAGGGCAGCGGAGGGCAGCGACCAGCCCAGGGCGGCTGTCGTCGCCACGAACAGCGGACGGCGCGGATGGCGGCCTAGCATGGCCAGGCCGCCGACCACTGCACCAGCTCCGTACAGAGCCATGACCAGGCCCCACGATGCTGCGCCGCCGAGCCGCTGCTGGGCGACGACGGGCCCGAGGACCAGGAACGGCGCCCAGACGAAGAGGTTGAAGAGGCAGCCGTGCACTGAGGTCACCCACAACCAGGTCCGGGAGCGGAACTCCGTCCAGCCGTCCCGGAGGTCCGCCACGAATGACGAAGCGTGCACAGTTGGCAGGGTGGTCCGGGGCAGCAGGAGCAGCGCGAGGATGCTCGCTGCATAGCTGGCGGCGTCCAGGGCGAGTACTGACGACGCGCCGGTTAGCGCGGTCAGGATGCCGGCGAGTACTGGTCCCGCGATGGACGCGATCGAACGGGCGACGCCGAGCAGCGCGTTGGCGTCGGAGAGTGTGTCGTCGTGCGTGATGTGCGGGACGAGGGCGTTGAGGGCCGGGGTGAAGAGGGCCTCCGCCGCACCCCAGAAGGCGACAAGCACGACCAGCGTCGACAGTCCCGGGGTGCCACTGAGGAGGGAGACGGCGAGGCCGGCCTGGGTAACGCAGCGCACTGCGTCCGCGGTCAGCATCACCTGGCGGCTGCCCAGCCGGTCGGTGACGACTCCGCCGACGAGCAGGACGAGGACCAGCGGCAGGATCCGGGCTGCAAGGACGTAGCCCAGTTCCGTACCTCCTCCGCCGGTTTCCAGGACTGCGAAGGACACCGCGATCGAGGCCATTGATGAGCCGAACAGCGAGGTGGCGTAGCCGATGAAGAAGCGGCGGAAGTCGCGTTCGCGGAGTACCGCCAGGCGGAGTTCAAGGGACATGCGCGCAGGTTGCAAGGACCGGGTGACGACACGCTAGACCTGCGGTCGAAAAAACCTGAGTCCAGTCGTATCAAGATAGTCTCTGATGAGCACGCATGAGGCGTTGTTTACTGCGGTTTTCAGGCGGAGGAGATCGTGAGCCACCCTGTGGAGTACGCCGTCGCCGTGGACAGGTTCCTGTCTGCCGCCGCCTTGGGCGCAGGCTCGCGCCGCGTCTACCGGATTGCTCTCACCACCTGGGCCTGGGCAGTGGTGGACCGCACTCCGCCGGTGGGCGAAGGACGTCGCAACGCCGCACCCCCAGCGGTTCCTCTGGCCCTGCTGGACACCCCGCATGCCGCAGCCCGGCTACGCGACGCGTTCGCCGTGCGATCTGCGGCCGTCGGCGCCCGTACCGCCAACCGTGAACTGTCGGTACTCGCCGGTGCGTTGAACTGGTGGCGGGAGCAGGGTTGGCTCACTGGCGATCCCGTGGCGGGTTTGCGGCGCCTGCCCGTCGCGAAACGGTCAGGCGCGGAGTCACGGCTCGACGCGAGACAGGCCCGAGCTGTCCTGGAGTTGCCCGCCCCGCTGCGTGAGCAGGCGTTCTGGCATCTGCTGTACGAGTCCGGGGGGACGATCGAGCGCGTCCTCGCCCTCGACGTCGACGACCTGGACCTCCCCGGTCGCCGTGCCCGGGAGCGCAGCGACTCTCCGCTGCGCTGGGGCGAGGGCACAGCCGAGCTGCTCTCGCTGCTCACCCTCGGACGCGTCAGCGGGCCGCTGTTCATGACAAGTCGTGGGCGGCTGTCCTACCGCCGCGCTGCAGAGGTCTTCACTGCCGCCACCAGCCCACTCGATGCCCATGGGCGCGGGTGGACGCTTCGCCAACTGTCGGCCGCGGGCCAGCATGAGACGCCGGCTATTGTCCCGTAACCGGCTGGCGGTGTGCCGCCTGGCAAAGGTTACGACCAAGGGGGAGCTGCTACGGGATCAGATAGGACTGATGGCCCGTCGGTGGGCACGGCAACGGCCCCCCGCCCGTTTTGCGTGGAGGGCGAGGGGCCGTCGGGTTCGGCGATGTGTGAGTGCGGCGGCTCAGCCGCGCTGGATGCCGCTGGTGTCCTGCAGGACGCCGCGGCGGCCGTCCTGGGTCTGGGCGACGAGCGCCTGGCCGCGCTGGTCGACCGCGAGGTACCAGGTGCCGGGCGCCAGCTCGGCGACCGGCGTCGGTGAGCCGTCCTCGGCGTACAGCGGCCGGTTGACGGGCACCGCGAACCAGAACGGCGCGAAGTCCCCGCCGGGCGCCCGGCCCTGATGGCCGCCCTGGGCCGCGGCCGCCGGACCGGGCCGGCCGCCGTACGGCTGCTGACCCGGGTGCCCGTGCTGTCCGTGCTGGCCAGGCTGCATACCGTACGGGGACGTGGCGCCCTGCTGGCCGGGGTAGCCGTACCCCGAGGCCTGGCCGGCGCCGTACGGGGACGCGGCCTGCGGGCGCGGCTCGGGCAGCAGCGGGGCCTTCAGGGCCGGAACCTGCGCACCGAGCACAACGCCCGCCGCGAGCGCGAGGGCGGCCAACGTTCCGAGGATCTGGCCGACGCCGGGGCTCCCGCCATCGTGGGACAAAGTCCCGAAGAACGTCCACAGCGCACTCCAGGCGGCGAACACACCGAGCGCGGTGCCCCACTGGTCGAGGCCGAGTCCGACCAGCTTGCGGCCCTCGGGCTGGAAGCGGTTCGCCACGATCAGCCCCGCGGCGATCAGGCCGGCGAGAAAGATCGCGGGCAGCACCGGGAAGATGTCCGAGTTCCACGCGCTGGGAATGGCGTTGTCGTTGCAGAACTGGCCGCTGCAGTCGTAGAAATCGAGGAACGAGGCGATGAACAGCAACACCGCTGCTCCGATCACCACGCCATCGCCTCGAGTGAGGGAGCGGATGTTCACGTAAAGTCCTTTGTCAGTCTCGTCGGTGCCGTCGTCACTGTCGCCGGTACGCGCGGGGCATGGCGCGGATGTGGCCACCCATCGTACGGATGAATCTATCGGTCGGCGGCGGCGGGTGTACGTCTGCCGCGGATGTCCGTGTCAACCCTTGGACGTCAGGAATTGCTCGATTCCGCCCGCGATGCCCTTGGCGGCGCGGCCGCGCCAGGCGGCGTTGGTGAGCTGGGCGGCGTCCTTCGGGTCACGCATGTTGCCGCACTCGATGAACACCTTGGGAACCGTGGAGAGGTTGAGTCCGCCGAGGTCGTGGCGCACCTTCAGGCCGGTGCCGCCGCCAACGTAGTTGGCGGGGTGGCTGCCGGTGGCGCGGGCGAAGCTCGTGGCGATCCGCTCGCCCAGGGAGCGGGACGGACCGACGATGGCGGAGGTGTCGGCCGGGCCGGCGTTTACGGACGCCGGGAGGAGGACGTGGAAGCCGCGGTTGCCGACCGCAGAGCCGTCCGCGTGGACGGAGACGACCGCATCCGCGTGGGCCCGGTTACCGATCCGCGCACGCTCGTCCACGCAGGGTCCGTACGGCCGGTCGCCGTCCTGGGTGAGGGCCACCTTGGCGCCTCGCTTTTCGAGGAGGGCGCGGAGGCGGCGTGAGACGTCGAGGGTGAAGGATGCCTCGGTGTATCCGGAGGAGGTGGACGCGCCGGCCGTATCGCATTCCTTGCGATTCGTTCCGATATCCACCTCGCGGGAGATCTCCCGGACATGGTCGTGGTTGTGGGGGTTGTGGCCGGGGTCGATGACGATCACCTTGCCGGCGAGCGGGTCCCGGGGAGGGGGCCGGCTGGGCGTGGCTGAGCCGGGCGCCGGTGCGTCGCTCGCGGACGAGCCGGGCGCCGGCGGCTTGTCGCTCGTCGGGCTCGATCCGCCGGTCGGCTGCCAGGCCAGCCAGCCGATGAAGCAGGCCGGCAGCAGGGCCGACACCACGACGGTGACGGTGGCGGTACGGCCCGGGCGGCCCGGGGCCGACTCCGGGATGGGGGGAGGGCTGCCGTTCGACACGTTGCGTGATGCTAGTGCCGCGTCAGCCAGGGTTTGCCCCGCTGGCCGCCCTGGCACGGCCATCTGCTGCGTTGCCCGATCGACCGAGCAGGCCCACTACGAGGCCGATCGGGCGCCTTGCAGCTGACCGCACCAGGTCACCTCGCTACCGGGCAAACCCCGGCTGACGCGGCACTAGCGGGCGGTGGCTCCGGTCAGATGCCGGGCGCCGTGCGGCGCAGCACATGGAGGGAGCGGGTGGCGGAGATCTCGGTGAACGCGCCGGACTCCAGCGCCCGCCGGTAGATCCGGTACGGTGCCTGGCCGCCCTCGGCCGGGTCGGCGAACACGTCGTGGATGACCAGGAGGCCGTCGGCGGCGACATGCGGGGCCCAGCCCTCGTAGTCGGCACTCGCGTGCTCGTCCGTGTGGCCGCCGTCGATGAAGACAAGGCCGAGTGCCTTGCCCCACAAGGTCGCGACCTGGGGCGATCGGCCGACGACGGCGATGACGTGGTCCTCCAGGCCGGCCTTGTAGAGGGTGCGCCGGAAGGTGGGCAGGGTGTCCATCCGGCCGACCCCGGGATCGGAGTCGACCACGGCCGGGTCGTGGTACTCCCAGCCGGGCTGCTGCTCCTCCGAGCCGCGGTGGTGGTCGACGGTGACGGCGATGGTGCCGGCGGCCCGTGCGGCGGCGGCGAGGAGGATGGTCGAGCGGCCGCAGTACGTGCCGACCTCGAGGAGGGGCAGGCCAAGGCGCGCCGCCTCGGTCGCGGCGGCGTACAGGGCCAGGCCCTCGTCGGCCGGCATGAAGCCCTTGGCCGCCTCGAAGGCGGCGAGCGTGGCCGGATCGAGGGTCTGCGGCTCGGTGCCCATGGGTCTGGTGTCCTCCTGGTGGTGCGGGCCGGCGCGGCAGCCCGCACATGCGCTCTGAGACGTGTTTCTCCCGGTCGTCGTGTGCGGGCGGGAGAACTCCCCGGCGCGGAGCACCGGTGCCGCCGTCATGGTGCCTGATGGGCCGGTGCACGGCGCAGCCGGGGTTACCGATCGGTTAGTGCTGTGGCCGGGGGTCGGTTAGCGGCCGGGCTGCACGGTAACGCGCCTCAGAGCAGCCCTGCCGGCGGGCTGCCCGGACCGCCTCCATGCGGTTGCGGGTGCCCGTCGGCTGGGACACATGTCATGGGTGCCCGGAGCGCTCCCTGCCGAAGACTCACACTCCTGACACTATGTCAGACCCTTCACAAGCGCCGGAGGGTGCGTTATACATGGGGCCGTCGGCCTAGAACGCGTTCTAAAACCGTTCGCGCCGGCCCCCAAACGACCCCGGCGCGACTGACGGTGCGGACAGCCGTGCCGGGGTCTTTCATCCGCACCCCACCGTGGCGAAGGAGCACCACCCCGATGCCCATCGACGTCGCCAAGGCCCTCTCGGCCGAGCCCCGCAGCACTGACCTCTCCTGGGACCACAAGGACATCCAGCTCTACCACCTCGGCATCGGCGCCGGCGCGAACCCGGACCGGGAAAGCCCCGCCACCGACCCCGACGAGCTGCGCTACACCCTGGAGAGCAAGCTCCATGTCCTGCCCAGCTTCGCGACCGTCGCGGGCGGCGCCCTCGCCGCGGCCGACGGGCTGTTCGCACCCGGCGTCGACGTGGACCTCACCGCCGTCCTGCACGGCGGGCAGCGCATCGACCTGCACCGCCCCATCCCGGTGAAGGGCCGGGCCGTCCAGACCTCCCGGATCGCCGCGGTGTACGACAAGGGCAAGGCCGCCGTCATCGTGCTGCGCTCCGACGCCGCCGACGACGATGGCCCGCTGTGGACCAGCGACACCCAGATCTTCGTACGCGGCGAGGGCGGCTTCGGCGGCGAGCGCGGCCCCTCCGAGCGCCTCGAAGTCCCCGAGCGCGACCCGGACTGGACGGTTCAGCGCCCGATCCGCGAGGACCAGGCCCTCCTCTACCGGCTCTCCGGCGACTGGAACCCGCTGCACGCCGACCCCGAGTTCGCCAAGCTCGCGGGCTTCGACAAGCCGATCCTGCACGGCCTGTGCAGCTACGGCGTCACCCTCAAGGCCGTCGTCGACACCGCGCTGGGCGGCGACGTCACCCGCGTCCGCTCCTGCACCACCCGCTTCGCCGGTGTCGTCTTCCCCGGCGAGACCCTGCGGATCCGGATGTGGCGGGACGAGGGCCGCATCCAGCTCTCGGTGAGTGCCGTCGAGCGCGACGACGCACCGGTCCTCGCCGACACGGTGGTCGAGCACTCCTGACACCGCCGTCCACCGGCGGCCTCGGGAGCCCCGCGAGGCCACTGTCCCCGCCCCCCGCCCCGTTGTTGGAGGCAGCCCACCGTGCGCGCAGCCGTACAGCACGAGACAGGACAGGACAAGCTCGAAGTCCGCGCCTCGCCCGCCGCGGCGCGGGTCAACGGCCAGGTCTTCGTGGTGCACGGCGGGATGGTCGCGCTCGTCGAACGGCCGCGGGTGGCCGCCCGGTTCGACACGGCCAAGGAGGTGTTCAGCCACGACGAACTCGACGGGCTGCTCACCCCGTACTTCGCGGAGCGGCCGGCGGGCGAGAGCTTCGCGGCGGTGGAGGTGCTGGGCCTCAAACGGGGGGCCTGACACAACGGCTGTGGCCGCCACGAAGTTCGCCTCGTGGCGGCCACGGCCGGATCGGAACTGCCGACCGGCTCAGGACTCCTGCTGCGGGGTGGGACGGCGGTGCCGCCCGTGCGCACGGCCCTGCGCGTCCTCGACGGCAGCTGGGCCCCGGTGCTTGCCCGGGCCTGTTGCGGCCTGGGCGGACGCTCCCTGCGGGCGTGCCTGGGTCGTGTCGGTTCGGGCTTCGGACATGTGGGAAGTCACCCCGTTGATGTGTCGCTTCCTGCTGTGCGCGTAGGGCTCCGCAGCGCGGAAACAGGAGGTCAGATTCGGTCGATTGAACGCAAACACCCGTGGTCGAACGTGACTTGCGGGTAACCGTCGGTGCCCGCCCGGAACAGCTGGGTAGCCCTCGTCCGAGTCTAACCAGGACGATGATCGCCGAGCCACCGGGTTGCCCGCCGGCGACGTGAGAGGCCCGTGGAGATCTTGTACGCCCACGCCGACCGACTCATACCGGCAGCCGCCATCGCCGGTGAGGGAACCATGTCGAAGGCGGGGGGCGGGTGGGCGTCCGGGACGTCAACGCATATCCGCAGCCGCCGACGAGACGTGAGGGGACCGGGGGTCGTTGGGGTTCCCCATGCCGAAGGCCAGCGGCGGGTGGGGGTCGTGGACGTAACAGCGGATTCAGGGCCGCCAGGCCCGAGAGTGCGCAGTCCAGGACCCCCACCCCGGAGGGCCCGGGCCCCGTCCCGGACCGCTACCGCGTCCGCGCCATGGGCGCCTGCTGCAGCGGCACGGGCCGCAGCGGCAACGTCCGCTCCACCTCCGGCTCCTCAAGCGCCTCCGGCACAGGCGCCTGCGCGGACTCCTGCGCCAACACCCCCGCCGGCGGCGGTTCCGGCACCGTAACCCGAGCCACCCCGCAGGGAACCTCCGCCGTCGCGTACGGCAACCGCAGTTCACCCCCGGCCGTCCACACACCCGCCCCCGCCAGCCACCCCTCAGGCGCCGGCAGCTGCCGCATCTGCCGTCCGCACGGCCGCCATACCCCCACCCAGCTCCCCGCCGGCCCGTCGATCCGCAGCGCCACCGCGCAGTTCTCCGGGGTCAGCACCTGCCCCGGCTGCACCGCGAACGGCATCACGGCCGCGTCCGGCAGCCGTACGCACTCCGGGAACCGCACCGGCCGCGAACTGCCCAGCACACCCCACCCCAGCCGGTCGTGACCGGGCGCGTCGGACCGTACGAGCAGCAGCCCGCTGTCGGGTTCGGCCAGCAGCAGACGGTCGTTGCTGTCCTCGGTGATCTGCAGCAGCGGGCTGATCTCCGCGCCGCAGCCCAGGTTCACCACCACGGCCTTCGTAAGGCCGCCGAGCTCCTGGTCCACGGCGAGCAGCCGGCCCGTACGGTCCAGCCAGGCGCCGCCGGAGCAGCGGCCCGGCAGGTCGGCGATGTGCTCAGGGCCAAACGGCATCTGGCCCGCGGCATGCGGGGCGAAGTCCCCGCCGGCGTGCACCCGCCACAGTGCGGTGGTCCGCTCGCCGGGCGCGAGGGCGTACACGGCGGAGCTGTCCCGGGCGGGCGGCAGCAGGGTGAGCTGGTCGCACTCGGCCGTGCCGAGCGGAAGCTCACCGGTGCCCGGACCGGTCGGGTACAGCAGGGCGAACGCGTGCCGGTCCGCCACCCGCCGGTGGATCAGCACCCGCCCGTCGGCGAGCGGTAGCACCTCGCTGTCCGGTGCCTCGGGCCGGCCGCCCGGCAGGGGGACCGCGTACGGCTCGGGGCCGTCCAGCGTCCAGCGCTCGGGGAACCAGCTGTCGTGCTCCGCGCCGAGCACCAGCCGCGCCGCATACGATCCGTCGGCGGCGATCGTCAACGGCGCAGGTCGTGCGGTGCCGCCATCCGCGGCGATCTCGATAGCACAGGCCGTCATCGGGTGGTCACCTCCGGCTATCGAAGCTAGTTTTCGTACTTCCTGCCGAACAACGCGAGATGAACCACTTCACACATAAGGGTGGCTGTTCCGGGATTCCTGGGTTGCCGTCGGGCCACCTGTGCTCCAGTCAGCGTGCTCGACGCCCCAGGGCACCGTGCTCGACGCCCCTGAGCACCCTGCTCAGCGCTCCGGCCGGCAGGCTCGACGGCCCGCGGGATGCCTGGTCAAGCAGCGGCAACGCGGAGGGGCACGGGTGGGAGGTAACCTCTCACCCGTGCCCGCACTGTCTGAAGTCATCGCCGAGCTCGACGCCCTCTGGCCCCCGGAGCGGGCCGAGGAGTGGGACGCCGTCGGGACGGTCTGCGGAGACCCGGACGCGCAGGTGCAGCGCGTCCTGTTCGCCGTCGACCCCGTGCAGGAGGTCGCCGACGAGGCGGTGAAGCTCGGCGCGGACCTGCTGATCACCCACCACCCGCTCTATCTGCGCGGTACCACGACCGTCGCGGCCTCCACCTTCAAGGGCCGTGTCGTGCACACCCTCATCAAGAACGACATCGCGCTGTACGCCGCGCACACCAACGCCGACCGCGCGGACCCCGGCGTCTCCGACGCCCTCGCCGGCGCGCTCGATCTGCGGATCACCGGCCCGCTCGTACCGGACCCGACCGACCCGGCGGGCCGCCGCGGCCTCGGCCGGATCTGCGAACTGGACCAGCCCATGACGCTCGGCGCGTTCGCCGAGCGCGCGGCGGCGAGGCTGCCGCGCACCGCGACCGGCCTGCGCGTCGCCGGCGACCCCGCGCGCACCATCCGTACGGTCGCCGTCTGCGGCGGCTCCGGTGACAGCCTCTTCGACGAGGTGCGCCGCGCGGGCGTGGACGCGTACGTCACCGCCGACCTGCGCCACCACCCCGCCTCCGAGGCCCAGCAGCACAGCGACCTGGCCCTGGTGGACGCCGCGCACTGGGCCACCGAGTGGCCCTGGCTCGAGCAGGCCGCGGCCGAACTCGACGAGATCTCCGACCGGTACGACTGGAGGCTGCGTACCCACATCTCCCGTACGGTCACCGACCCATGGACCGCCCACGCGGCGTCCCCGCCCGAACCTACGGCCCAACCGGCCTGACCGCCCTCGACCACCCCTGGAGCCCCGAACTGAACGCCGCGCCCGCCGACCAGATCCGACTGCTCGACGTCCAGGCCCTCGACGTCCGCCTCTCGCAGCTCGCGCACAAGCGGAGAAACCTGCCCGAGCACGCGGAGATCGACACCCTGAACGCCGACCTGGCGCAGCTGCGCGACCTGCTGGTCGCCGCCCAGACCGAGGAGAGCGACACCGCCCGCGAGCAGGTGAAGGCGGAGCAGGACGTCGACCAGGTGCGCCAGCGTGCCGCCCGTGACCAGCAGCGGCTCGACTCCGGAGCCGTGACCTCCCCGAAGGACCTGGAGAACCTGCAGCATGAGATCGCCTCGCTCGCCAAGCGGCAGGGCGACCTGGAGGACATCGTCCTGGAAGTGATGGAGCGCCGGGAGTCCGCGCAGGAGCGGGTCGCCGAGCTGACCGGGCGGGTGGAGTCCGTCCAGGCCAAGGTGGATGACGCGGTGGCGCGGCGGGACGCGGCGCTGACGGAGCTGGATGCCGAGACCGCGGCCGTCACCAAGGAGCGCGAGGTCGTGGCCGCTTCGGTCCCGGCCGACCTGCTGAAGCTCTACGAGAAGCTGCGGGTGCAGCAGGGTGGCATCGGTGCGGCCCGGCTCTACCAGCGGCGCTGCGAGGGCTGCCGCCAGGAGCTCGCCATCACCGAGCTGAACGAGCTGCGGGACGCGGACCCGGACGCGGTCGTGCGGTGCGAGAACTGCCGCCGCATCCTGGTCCGTACGCCCGAATCGGGGCTGTAAGCGATGCCGCGACGTCTCGTCGTCGAGGCGGACGGGGGCTCCCGGGGCAACCCGGGGCCCGCGGGTTACGGCGCCGTGGTCCGGGACGCGGCGACCGGGGAACCCCTGGTCGAGACAGCTGAGTACATCGGCACGGCCACCAACAACGTGGCCGAGTACAAGGGGCTGATCGCGGGGCTGCGCACCGCGCACGACCTGGACCCCGAGGCCGAGGTCGAGGTCCGGGTGGACTCCAAGCTCGTCGTCGAGCAGATGTCGGGCCGCTGGAAGATCAAGCACCCGGACATGCGGCCGCTGGCGGCGGAGGCGAAGTCGATCTTCCCGCCTGGGCGGGTGAGGTACCGCTGGGTCCCGCGCGAGCAGAACCAGCAGGCGGACCGGCTCGCGAACGAGGCGATGGACGCGGGGAAGCGCGGGCAGCAGTGGCAGTCGGGGGCCGCCGTCACGGACGCCGCCGCTGCTGCGAACATCGCGCGAGCCTCCGATACGGCCACCCTGTCCGGCCCGGCCGGTGCCGCGGTGCTGGAAGCGCAGCCGCCGGCGGAACGGGAGCCGCTGGACCAGCCGAAGGCCGCGCCCTCCCCCAGCTACCGCTGGGAGGTGCCCCCACGCTGGGCAGCGCCCGCCGACCTCGGCGCGCCGACCACCTTGGTGCTGATGCGGCACGGGGAGACCGCGCTGACCCCGCAGAAGCGATTCTCCGGCAGCGGCGGATCCGACCGCGAGCTGTCGCCGGCCGGCCTGCTCCAGGCCGAGGCCGCCGCTGCGGCGCTCGCCGCGCGCGGCACCATCCAGGCGATCGTCAGCTCGCCACTGCGCCGCTGCCGGGAGACGGCGGAGGTGGTCGCAGCCCGGCTGGGGCTCGATGTACGGGTCGACCCGGGGCTGCGCGAAACCGACTTCGGGGCCTGGGAGGGCCTGACCTTCGCGGAGGTACGGGAGCGCTACCCGGACGACCTGGAAGCCTGGTTGTCCTCGGCGAAGGCCGCGCCGACGGGCGGCGGTGAGAGCTTCGCGGCGGTCGCCCGCCGGGTCGCGCTCTCCCGCGACAAGCTCCTCGCCCGCTACGCGGGTCGTACGGTGCTGCTCGTCACCCATGTCACGCCGATCAAAACCCTGGTCCGGCTGGCGCTGGGAGCGCCGCCGGAGTCGCTGTTCCGCATGGAGCTGTCGGCGGCCTCACTGTCGGCGGTGGCGTACTACGCGGACGGCAACACCTCGTTGCGGCTGCTCAACGACACAGGTCATCTGCGGTAGCGGTCGGTGGCCGACGGCCGGGGGCCCTCCGGGACCGGTGCCGGGTTGGGCGCGGGGCTGGGGAGGGGGGCGCGCGGTCCCGGGCGAGTGCGGTGCCGGTCGTCGACGCAGTCGATGAACCGCGCGAAGCGGCGCGGGTCCGCGCCTCCCGACACCAGGAAGTTCTTCTCCTCCTGACTTCTCATCAGACACATGTCATAGCGGGCGACCACGGGAATGTCCTCGACCGGCCCGGACGGCCGGAACTCATGCCTGCCGACCAATTGACAGGAGTCATAGCGGACCAGGGGGCCGCGTGCCCCGACCGTGTACCGGTGCGGGCGGACGTCCCGGGAGAAGGCACTGAACGCGAAGGCGCTGTCGTCGCAGTCGCTGAAGTGGACGGTACCGCTGCCCCAGGCGCAGTCGATGACCAGCACATCAGGATCGCGAACCTCGAACCGGATGTCCTGGGCGTGGAAGCGCTGCACGGAGTCGGCGTGCTGTGCGCGGGGGAAGCGGAAGAAGGCGCTGGTCATGCCGTACTCCGCGGTGTCCTCCGGGCGTCGCCCGGTGATGATGTAGGACCCGCCGCGGCAGGTGACCGACCCGCCGTAGGGGAACTCCAGGAAGTTGCCCCACTCGAATTCGACCTTCATGTCGTTGAACCAGTAGTTGAGGAACTGGTCCTGCTGGCCGCGGTTCAGCGATCGTTGTGACAGCCCGGAGTACAAGAACGCCTTGCGATAGGCGCCGCCGACGCGGCACGCTTCCCAGCGCATCTCCGAGTTGGTGTTGCTGCCGTCCAGCGCCAGCCCGTACTCCCACTCGCCCATCCACTCGCATTCGGAGAACCGGTAGTCCTGGGCCCACCCGGTCGAGTACGAGTAGAAGAAGGATGCGCCCGGCGTGGCCGACCGGAAATGGATCTGCTCAAATTTCACGTTGGCCCAGGTGTCGTCGTTGCGGCACAAATAGGAGCCCCGGCCCACGTTCGGCTCGAAGACGATTTGGGTCATGCGTTTACCGGCCCCGCGGAAGCGCAGTCCGTTCGCCGGGTGCTTGGGCGTACTGCCGTTCAGCAGCGCATGCGGGCGGGTGATGAGAAAGGTGCCTGCCGGGATGTCGATCACCGTGTGACCAACCCCGTTCCTGACCCGGGCCGCCGCATGCGCGTAGGCGCGTTCGAAAGCCGCGCTGTCATCGGTCCGCCCGTCCCCCTCGGCCCCGCAATCCGCGACGACATCCACCACGAATGCCGCCACACGGTGGTCGCGGATCCGCGTAACCGGCACACGGTCCTCGAGTTCGTACTGCGGCTGTCCGGATCCCTCCAGTGAGGTGGAGCTCTTGTTCAGCACCATCCCGCCCACCAGGGCCGCTGCCCCGACACGCAGCAGACGTCTACGACTGGAACGAACTGCCCCATCTGTCGCATATGCCATAATCGAGATCCTTTCAGCAGAATATATGAAAGAGGCGAAATATGGCGGACTTTGCTGAGGGGTTGAGGCTGCTCGCGGCGACAAAGGAGTCGCACGAGGGGGTGTCGGTCTACACGCGGTTCATCAACCGTCCGGTGGGCCGGGTCTTCGCCGCGATGGCGTACCGGATCGGCCTCACTCCCAATCACGTGACCCTGATCAGCGCCCTGTTCACATACTTCGGCATCGCCGTGATCGCGACGATGCCGCCGGAGCCCCGAATGGCTCTCGTCGCGTGCGCCTCCTTGGTGGTGGGCTTCGCCCTGGACGCTGCGGACGGGCAGCTGGCGAGAACACAGAATTCCAGCAGCGCGAAGGGTGAATGGCTGGACCACGTCTTCGACTGCGGGAAGATCACCGCCATTCACATGGCGGTGCTGGTCTCGTTCTACCGCTTCTTCGATCTGCCCAGCCCGGCCTATCTGCTGCTGCCGATCGCCTTTCAGTTCGCGGCTGTCGTCATCTACTTCGCCGGGATTCTGACGGGCCAGCTCAAGCGGAAGACGGAGGGCAAAGTCGTGGTGACAGCGCCCTCCGCCCTCCGCGCGGTGCTCCTTCTCCCCGTCGACTACGGCCTGTTCTGCGTGACGTTCGCCGCCCTGGGGAATCCGGAGCTCTTCCTCCGCGTCTACTCCCTACTGCTCGTCGCGAATCTCCTCTTCATGGCCGCGTTCCTGGTGAAGTGGTTCCGGGAGCTGCCCTGAGGGGCTGCGGACGGTCAGCGTACGGTCGGTCTGCTGAGTACGCGGCGCAGCTGGGCGCTCGTCGGGTGCACGGTGTGGGGGAAGTGCACGACCTCCACACCGACGCCCGCCAAGTCGCGTTCGAGCCTGCTCCACTCCTCAGCGGGCCGGCCGTCGTCGCCTTTGAAGATCACATCGAACCGCACCTGCTTCCAGTTCGCCAGCTCGTCGGTCGTCGTCGTAACGACCGCCTCATCGACGCAACGCATGCTCTGGACGATCTCCAGCCGTTCGGGGAGGGGCATCACGGGTGCGCTTCCCGTGATCCGCGGGGCGATGTCATCGGAGGCGAGGCCGGCGATGAGGTGGTCGCAGTGGGCGCGGGCGTGGCGCAGCAGGTTCAGATGCCCCATATGGAACAAGTCGTAGACCCCGGGAACGTAGCCCACACGCTTGCTCATGATTCCCGCGCCCTCCTGCGTCACTTGGCTGCCTTGGTGGCTACTCGAGGCGAGGCGGGGGAGACGTTCCTCCCGTCGGTGACCCTGATCGAGTAGTGGTGCTGGGAGCCGGGGGCGACGGTGTCCGTGTAGGACATGTTCGGACGATGCCAGAAGGTGGACCGCTGGGTGAGCGAGGCGAGGTAGTCGCCGTCGCGGTAGATCCGGTACGTCAGTTCCGCGTCGTCCCGGTCCCAGGCGGCACGCCAGGCGAGCGTGACCTGCCCAGCCCGCTTGCTGGATACGGAGAGCGCCGGAGCCTTGGGGGACGTCATCGAGTAACCGTTCCCGAAGCGGGTGAGGCCCTGCTGCGGTCGGCCGTTGACCTCGGTGAACTCGCCGCCGACCCACAGGATGTCCCCGGCCATCACCATGGCCCGCGGTCCCAGGTGCTCACCGAGGCCGCCGTTGGTGTCGGGGAACCAGTGCAGGATGGTCTTGTTGGTGGTGGACTGCGCCAGGAAGTGCTGGCGCCTGCCCTCCGGGAAGCCGCCCGGAGTTCTGCTGCAGTCGTGGGCGTGGGAGGCGCTGTACAGGATGCCGTTGTAGGGGACGACGGACTGGGTGGCACCCAGGCAGTCGTCCTTCCAGATCATGGTGTCGTTGGCGAGGCGGCCGGCGATGCGGCCGTCGAAGAGTCCGTGACCGTTGCCCTCAGCCCCGATGTAGAAGTTGGTGCCATCGTTGGCGAGTGACTTCACATGCGAATCGGTCGGGATCCAGTTGTAGGTCCGGACGGGGGCGCCGGTCGACGGGTTGAGCCCGACGAGCGCGTGCGTACGCAGGTTTCTCGCCCAGTTGAAGTCGCCTCCGACGATGATCTTTCCGTACCTCTCGACGGCCATGATGGCTCGGACCGGCGCGTCGAGGAACACCGAGAACGGCAGCAGCGGGCCGTTCGGGCTGAGCGCGGCAATGCGCTTGCGTACCTGACCGTTGACCTTACTGAAGTCGCCGCCGATGTAGACGGCGCTGTTCGTGGTCTCGATCGCCCGGACGGTCGAGGTGACGGCGGGCCTGAAGTGCGTGCGCAGCGTGCAGCTCGCAGTGTTGATCGCCGCGACATTGGAGACCCCGTATGACCCGACCCTGCCGAAGGAACCGCCGATGTAGAGCACTTGGCCGTCGGGCGAGGCCTTGAGCGCGCGGACGGTGCCCTGGGGGCCGTTGGTGAAGGACGGGGCGCAGGGCAGAAGTTCACCCGTGGTGGCGTTGAAGGCCGCGAAGTTGGTGCGGGGGACCTCGTTCTGACCGGGCTGGGCACCCGGCGGTCGGACGTGGTTGAACGTGCCGCCGACGTAGACGACGCCGTTCGCGTACGTCATGGACCAGACGATTCCGTCCGTCTGCCAGGTGGTCATCGGGTCGGTGGACAGCGTCGGCTTCTCGGCGCGGACGGACCCGGACGCGGTGGCCAGCGAGGCGGTGGTCAGCGAGGCCGTGGCGAGGATCGCCCCGGCCGCAACAGTGCTGGAGATCCTTTTCGTGGGCTTTCTCAGGCGCATGGACCCCTCACGGGTGTGGCAGCAGTGGCGATGACGGTGTAGCGAGTCGCATCCCCTACCCCCCGGTGCTACGGGGCGCCTTTGGCGCGGCTGCGTAGTACACCGAAGAGCTCACTCACTCCCAACGTCATGCGATTTCGGGAGAAACCTACACCGAATGCGCAAATTGTCAGTGTGATCCCGGCGGCGAGTCCCAGCACCGTGTCGCCCACGAACAGCCTTACGGGCAGGACGAGCGAGGCCGTGCAAGTGATACCGAGTCTGGCCGCGGCGAAGTATCCGCGGTCGACGGGAGCGAACCCCAGGCGGCGGCCTACGAGCACGGCCGAGGCGAGGTTTTCGATCACGATCGCCATTCCCCAGGCCAGGGCGGCTCCCAGAACTCCCAGGTGTGGCACGAGGAGAACGCCGACGACCACATGCACCACGAACGCGGCCCCGGTGACGGCCAGGTGCCATGAGCTCTTCCCGGCCATGAGCATCACGGTCTGGGCATCGCCGATCGAAACATTGAACGCCGAGGCAAGACACAGGATGACCAGGGCGCCGGCCCCCTGGTGGAAGCCTGATCCGAAGACGGTCAGCACGGTGCCCGGGAAGCAGCCGAGCAGCACGAACAGCGGCCAGGAGAACAGCACGATCCAGCGTGTGGCCAGCCGGTACAGGTCGCGCGCCTGCGTCGTCTCGCCCAGCGCCAGGAGGCGGCTGAGCTCTGGGCCGACAGCGAGCCGGATGGCGAGCTGAACAAGCGTCCCCGCGGTGATGACGCGGCCGACGGCGGTGTAGACGCCCGCCCCCTCACTCGTGCCCAGCGCCGACAACAGGATGACGCCGATCCAGACCGCGCTGATGTCGAACATGGACGAGATGGCGCGCGGGGCGGAAAATGCCCAGAACTCCCGCCCCGGACGGGCCGCTTCCGGCGCCGAGGTCTCCTCGTGCGCCGCGCGGCACCTGCGCAGCGCGACCCAGGCAACCACTGCACCGGCCAGCGACGGGAGGAGCCAGGCAGCAGCCATGGTGAGGACCCCGGGGGCCAGCAGCGCAATCGGCAGAGCGAGCAGGACGCGCAGTACGGGTTTGCCGATCTGCTCGATCCCGACGAAGGGCACCACGGTGCCGTAGCCACGGCTGGCGCCGAGCAGCAGCAGCGACACCGTTGCCAGGGGCAGGAACAGCGCGAAGAGCCGGACCAGCTCAAGCGCCTCTTCGGGTGGGAAATTCGGGAGCAGGGTTGTGGACAGCGTGGGCGACAGGAACAGCAGCGCGGCCGCCGCTGTGCTTGCCACCACGCCCGGTACGACGGCCGTGCGCAGCAGCGCGCCCATCCGGCGGTCGCCGACCGTCGCCAGGTCACGGGAGACGAAACGCACCAGCCCGGTGTCGGCGCCGAGCTTGCAGGCATTGCTCAGGATCGTGAAGACGGCGACGCCGGTGAACACTGCCCCCGCTCCACGCGCGCCGACCATATGAGTGACCAGGGCGACCAGGACGAAGCCGAAGAAAGCGTTGGCACCCGATCCCAGAAAACCCCACCAGCCGCCGCGCGCGGTGGCGGCCACCCCATTGGGGGTGGCCGTTCCCGCTCGGGCGGTCGTGGTCGTTCCGATGGCGGTCACTTTCGGGAGGCCACGAGCTTGTTGTCCTGCGAGGACTTCGTGTCATAGGACGCATCCGTGTCGCGGTCCCGCCGCCACAGCCGGGTGATGTCCAGGGCGCTGCGGATTCGTTGCCACCGGGAACGCATGTCGAGCACCGCGCCCAGGACACGACCGCCCGCGCCGGTGACGAGTTCATGTACCCGCTCGAGTTCGTCGCGCCGGTCCTCGTCCAGATTGCACACCACGATCACACCGTCCACCCGCCGGGCCAGCGCCAGACCGTCGGCGTGAGCAAGCATGGGCCGGGTGAGGACGACGACCGAACTGTCGGACTCGGTGGGCTTGAGATGCCGGATCACGGAGGGTGTGGACAGGGTGCGGACGACATTGCCCTTCTTGGCGCCGGGAAGGAGGGTGAAGCGGCCCGCCTTGCCCGCGTCGACGACGCGACGGCCGTCGGAGGAGCCGGACTCCGCGACCGGAAGGTGCCGTGCGAGCTTCGGGTTGCGCGGGTCCGCATCGAGGAGCAGTACGTCATCGCCGATCTCGGCGAGTGCGGCGGCGATGTTCACCGCGACAGCCGCTGCGTTCCTGTTCGGCCTCGGGGCCACCACCAGCAGCCGCCTGCCGTCGGTGGACTGCTCGTCGCGGGCGAGCCGGAAGGCGATGGACCGGTACACCTCGGCGAGGGGAGTGGTGGTGCGGCCCACCACGAGCAGCTCCTTGGGCTTACGGCCCGGAAGAATGCCCAGCACGGGAGCGCGCAGGGTGCGCTGCACGTCGGTGACCGAACGCACGCGCGGCTCCAGGACCGACAGCAGCCATGCGATCAGGATGCCGAAGGCGAGACCCACCACACCGCCGAGGGCGATGAGCACCACCTGCTTGGGGCCGGACGGGTGCTCGGCGGGCTCGGCCCTGCGGACGATGTCGCCCCCATCGGTGTCCTGCGAGTTCAGATCATCGATGCGCCGTTGAAGGCCGCGAATCTGCGAACGCAGGCCCTCCTGCTCGGCCTTGCTGTCGCTGAGGCGCCGCTGTTGGGCGAGCGGAGTGATCTGCTTGTTCAGGGACTCCGTCAGCCGGCTCACCAAGGCGTCGGTCCTGGCCTTGCGGTCGGCGAGGTATGCCTGGACGAAGGCGTTGCTGAGCCGCGCTGCGCGCCTGGGATTGTTGGCGGAGTACTCGAATCTGATGATCTGGCTGTTCGCCGGGACGGTCACCCGCAGCTTCCGCTGGAGCTCGGTGGCGTTGTCCGGATCATTCACGGCTTCCGCGGCACGGGCGGCGACGATCGCGCTGCGCGCCATCTCCCGCTCCGTGGCCATGGTGAACGGTCCCGACGACGAGCGGACGAGCACTTCACCGGTGGAGACGTAGGTCTGGGGGCGGAGCGTGCCCAAGGCGAGCCCGCCGAGCACCCCCAGTGCGACCCCCAGCACGATGAACACGCGGTACCGCAGCAATTTGCCGAGTTGTTCGCGTAGTGGGTCGGGCTCGTCGAACCTGTCGTCGAAGCGGTTGGGAGCGATCACAGTCGCCCTCCTGTTCCGGAGATCGTTGCCTCTACAGCGTTTGCAGCCGGCATCACCAACGACTTCGACCGGGATGTCCGGGGCGGCCGCGCCGTGATGCACAGCGGGATAATCAGGAGCAGGAACAGCGGTCCCGCGATGGCCATGAGGCTGCCGCGCAGGAGGACCAGCTGATAGACGGCGAAGGCCGGGATCAGCACTGCCGCCAGGGTGCCGCGCCGGGCTCGCAGCCGGTTGCGGATGTCGTCCACGCGGCGCCCTGCGGCGCCGAACAGCGCGAATACGGCGAGGACTGCCGGGACGCCGCCCCAGATGTAACTCTCGATCCACAGCGGCGCGGAAAGATTGGAGAATTTGTAGCCCGCGTAATTGGCCAGCGCGATGCCGGTGTCCTCGGGTTTGCCGGGCCACTTTGAGCGCGGCACCATGAAGAGTGCGGCTCCCGCAGCGTTCTTCGGCGCGTATCCGCTGTCCCTGACCAGGTCCACGCCGGTTTGCATCTGCTGGTAGGCGTCGTAGTCCCCGTTGGTGGTGAACTGGCCGGCGACGGAGATCACGGGCATCTCCTCGCGCTTGTCGTAGCGGAAATAGTCGCTGTAGGGGAAGACGAGAAGCACGGACACGATCAGTGCGGCGGCGGTGATGCGGAAGGCCTGCGGCCGGAAGAGTCGCTTCGATGCGAACACAAGGGTCAGCAGCACAGTTCCGGCCCAGAAACGGGGCCTGCTGATGGGGTTGTTGACGATGACGTTGAGGACCAGCAGCACCGGCAACAGCACCAGCCGCATACGGCGCAGGAATTGGCTGCGGCTCTCCGGGCGGGGCAGGTGTACCAGGGCGACCAGCGCCCAGAAGGCCGGTACCGCCAGCACCCAGGCCAACAGGCTGTGGGACGGTCCGGCGCCACCCGAATGCCTGACGGCCTCCCGGCTGGCGAAGAACATCGCCACCCCTCCTTGCCGCGGGATCAGTACCACGGCAAGGGCGAGGGCGAAGCCGCAGAGCAGCAGCGCGGGCACCGGTGAGATCGTGCGGGAGAGCAGAGGTTCGAGAGCTACGGAATGAGCCTTGGCGTACCGGCCGGCGATCGCCGCTCCGGCGCCGTAGGCGAGCAGACCGATTTCGATGAGAGCCGTCGCGGTGAAGGCCGTGTTCTCCCCGGTCCGATAGGGCCAGGGATATTCATCGGTGGCCAGCATGGCGAGCGGGGCGAGACCCAGCCACACATAGGCGAAGAGCCAGAAACCGAAGGCCATCAGGCGCACTGTCACATCGCTGAGCACCCGGGCGAGTCCGCCCCCGGTGTGCACCACCACGACGCATTGCAGCGCGATCGCCGCCCCGATGCGCACGTCCAGCGACTGGAGAATGAGCCCCGGTACCAGTGCGATGAGCACTACGGCCCAACCGCATACGGCAGCAACACTACGGATTTGACTGCCCCGCACCTGTGACCCCTCGCTGACGTAATGACAGATAGCTTATTTAGCCGTCTGTCATTAGATATAACCTAGAGGCGCGCCGGAGCGGTTGAGGGTTGACGGGCGTGTCCCCTGCTGCTTCGACCGCGTAGGCCACTTGCTCCACAGCGGCGGACGTACGGATGAGTCAGGGGATTATCCGGGGAACCAAATGAGCCGCATCCCCGGCAATGAGCTGGGAGTAATCATCAGGTAATAGCCTGAAGAAAAGCGCAGCGACCGGCGCCACGCAGGGTCATACGTGGAACCGGCCGGGGCTCAGGGCGAAGCTACTTGGCGTGAACGCGACGAGCAGCCAGAACGAGGCTCTACGGCGTACAGGCGTCGCGGTAGATCTCCTCAAGCCGGTCGATCACCGCGCCGATGGAGAAGACCTCTTCAACCGCACGGTGACCGGCCTCGATGAGCGATCGGCGCAGCTCGTCGTCGCCGAGCACCCGGCACACCGCACCGGCCATGGACTCCGGGCTGCCGTCGGTGACCATGGCCGCTCCGCGGCGCGCCAGCTCCTCGGCAATGCCGCAACTGTCCGTACACACCGCGGGGGTGCCCGATGCAAGAGCCTCCACCACCGTCATACCGAAGGGCTCGTTGACGCTCGGCAGTACATACACCGCTGCCTTCTTGTACGCGTGCACCGTCGCCGCAGGCTCAAGCGCGCCGCCGTAGGAGACGACGCCGTCCAGTCCACGGTCGGCGATCAGCTCGCGCACACCCGGAAGCGATCCATCGTCCGCGCCGTACAGGGTGAAGGACGCCTCCGGCAGCTGCTTGTGGACCAGCGCGGCCATCTCCACAAACGCCTCGGGGCGCTTACGAGGATGCAGCCGTGCCAGGAAGATCACCTCCGGGCGGTGCGGTTCCGCCGCGGGGGAGCCCGCCTCCCTTCGCGGGCGCACGCCGTTCGGCAGATGCAGCAGCGGTGGGCTCTGCGGCGCGGTGATCTCGGCCAGGTCCCGTCGCTCCTCGTCGGTGAGCATCAGGCCGTAGCGCGCCTTGCGCAACAGCGGTACGAAGACCCCGTCGAAGAGCTTGGTGACGGCGTTGTGCCGGGGTTGCACCATGCCGTGCGTCTGCACCACGAAACGCCGCCGGCGCAGCGCCGCGACGGCCAGCGCCGTCAGCGAGACAAGGTCGCGCCCCGCGTGGATGTGCACCACATCGGCGCCGTCCATGGCGCGCCACATGTCCCGTGCCAGCAGCGGGTGCATCAGTCCGAGGAACCCCTGACCGGGGATGATGGAGCGGGCCGGCCTGCTCCGCAGCGGCGTGGAGCCGATCCGCTTCGGAGCCTGAGATCTGCCTCGCCACAGAGACAGGAGCTCCACTCGATGGCCGCGCGCGGCCAGTTCCTCGAGTTGCCCGGTGGCGACGGTGGTCGGGCCGCCGAACGCACCGTCGTCGGTGACGAGAGTGACCACATGTACGACTCTCATGCCTTGGCTCCCGTCGTGACGACCGAATCCGGACTGACATCGCGATGGGCGACGGCCGAGGCACCTACGACCGCCCCACGCCCGACGGTGACTCCGCGCAGCACGACGGCCCTGGCCGCGATCCAGGAGCCCGGCTCCACGGTGATCGGCCCATTGTCGAACTCAAAGGTGGGAGAGCGCCGTTGGTGGCTCCCGGTGCACAGCATCGCGCCCTGGGAGATGCAGGTGTCACTGCCGATGGTGATCTGCTCGAGATTGATCAGCCAGGCATCCTCGCCGATCCAGACGTCGTCGCCGACCTCGAGTTTCCACGGCCAGTGCACGCGCACACGATGACGGATCAGGACCCGCTGCCCGATCCGGGCGCCGAACGCCCGTAGCAGAGCCGGTCGCCACCGAGGCGGAAACCACCACCTGACGAAGAGGAGGTTCAGCACCGCGAACCAGGCGGCTTGGACGAACAGCGGGCGTCCCTTGTCGTAGCCGGCGCCCGTGAAGCCGCGCAGCGAACGCTTCACAGTGGCATTGCGGAGGTTCCGTTCGGCGTCTGCCGCAACACGGGTGGCGGTGGTCTCTGCCATCTCGTACCCCTCCTCAGTGCAGGGATGATCCGTCGGTGTTGCCTGGCGCTAGCGGACGTCGTCGCCGTACATCGGGGGTAAATCAGGCGAGCTTCGAATGAAGCTCATATATAGCTCAGAGATGGATAAAAGTCGGTGTGCGCAGGGTGTTTGTCTGCCACACGTGGGGCGTGTTCGACCGGATGGGGCACGCACGATGGGCTCGTTGAATGACATGCGCTGCTCGGCGAGCGGCCATGGTCGTTATGAGGTGATATTCGTCCTCATATGACTACAGCATCACTGCGACGACCCATCGGATACGCGGCGGACGTGAACGATGTGTTCACCGGTCGCCGCTTTCTCCTCGTCTCCACCAACTACGCCCCGGAACACGCCGGGATCGGGGAGTACTCAACCCAGATCGCCGAGCACTTGGCGGCCGCGCAGGCGGAGGTACACGTACTCGCGGGTATGCCGCACTACCCGGCCTGGCGGGTGGACGACGACTACCGGGGTCGATGGAGGGTCCGGGAGAACCGGCGCGGAGTCGAGGTCCACCGCCGTCGTCACTATGTCCCGCCACGTCAGACCGCGGTGCGCCGGGCGCTGTACGAGCTGAGCTTTCTGGCGCACGGATCGGTCGGGCTGCCGCGTTTCCGTCCCGATGTCGTGCTGACCCAGATGCCGAGTCTGGCGGGCGGCGTCATCGGCAGCCGCGTCGCGCGCAGTCACGGAGTGCCGCACGTGGTTGTCGTACAGGACCTCATGGGTGCGGCAGCGGCACAGAGCGGCATCAGCGGCGGGGGCAGGGTCGCGTCTCTGGCCGGCGCGGTGGAGAAGCACATTCTGCGTTCGGCCGCGTTGATCGGTGTGGTCCACGAGACGTTCGTGGACCGAGTCGCTTCCATGGGGGTGCCCAAGTCGCGGATCAGGCTCGTGCCCAACTGGACGACGCACGAGCCTCCTTCGCTCGGCGACCGCAATGCCGTGCGCGAACGGCTGGGCTGGCGGAAAGACCAGGTCATCGTGCTGCACTCGGGAAACATGGGCCTCAAGCAGGGGCTCGAGGTGCTGGTTGAGACGGCGCGCGTCGCGGCCGGCAGCAACCCGCGCGTCCGGGTCGTGCTCATGGGGGAGGGCAGTCAGCGGGCCCACCTTGAGCAGCTTGCCCAGGGCCTGCCGAACCTGGACTTCCTGCCCCCCGCCGATGACAAGGACTTCTCCGACGTGCTCGCTGCCGCCGACGTACTCGTGGTGACCCAGCGGGCGTCGGTCATGGACATGAGCCTGCCGTCCAAGCTCACCGCCTATTTCGTGGCCGGGCGGCCCGTCGTGGCCTCGGTCGCGATCGGCGGCGGTACGGCACAGGAGGTGGAGCGCTCAGGTGCGGGAGTGGTGGTCGCGCCGGAGGATCCCCGCGCGCTGCTGGGCGCGGTCACCGAGCTGAGTCTGGATCAGGACCGCTGTGCCGCCTTGGGACAACAGGGGCCCCGCTATGTCAAGGAGCGGCTGAGCAAGGAAGCCGGACTGGGCCGCATCGCCGCACTGCTGTCCGAAACGCTCATGACGCGGCCCCGGCGCGGCCGATGACCCAGGGAGTCATCCTCCCTGCGTGAGTGCTTTTGAGCGAATAGGCCAAAAAGCAGGTAGGAAACCAGCTTTTACGTAAAAGACTCACCATGATCGGCCGCCGTGTCACACGGCTTGGCCGAACAGCCAGGTCGCTCGTCGCGGCGGGCTGCACCTGCGCTGTCTACGGAGCCGGGCGGTCTCCATGCATTCGCCGTGCTGGTTGCGGCCGCGATCGCCGGCTCCCCCTGATCGTCACGCTGCTTTTGTGCGTGCCGGTCGATGACCGACAACCGCCCCAGAAAGAGGCATTTCATGGCTGACATCCACGCAGTGGTGACCGGTGCCGGAGGTTTCATCGGAGGCCATCTGACTCAGGCACTGCTGGCTGAAGGCAAGACCGTACGGGCCGTTGACCGCAAGCCGCTGCACGAGTGGTACCAGGTGCACCCGGAGGCCGACAACGCCGTGCGCGATGTCTCGTTCCGCGCGCAGTGTGAGGAAGTGCTGGCAGGAGGCGCGGCCGAGGTCTACCATCTCGCCGCCGACATGGGCGGTATGGGTTTCATCGAGAACAACAAGGCCGCCTGCATGCTCTCGGTGCTCTCCAGCACCCACATGCTGCTCGCCGCTCGCGACGCCGGGGTCGGACGTTACTTCTACTCGTCCTCGGCCTGCGTGTACGCGGCCGACAAGCAGACCGACGCCGACGTCGTACCGCTGCGCGAGGAGGACGCCTACCCCGCCATGCCCGAGGACGGCTACGGCTGGGAGAAACTCTTCAGCGAGCGGATGGCGCGTCACTTCCGCGAGGACTACGGCCTGGCCACCCGAATCGCCCGCTACCACAATGTCTACGGGCCGCACGGCACCTGGGACGGCGGGCGGGAGAAGGCTCCCGCCGCCGCGTGCCGCAAGGTGGCCACCGCGGTGCTCACCGGCGCCGACGAGATCGAGATCTGGGGCGACGGTGAACAGACCCGTAGCTTCACCTTCGTTGACGACTGCGTCGACGGAACCATTCGCCTCACCCGCAGCGATGTCACCGAGCCCCTCAACATCGGCTCGGACCAACTCATCAGCATCAACGAGCTCTACTCGCTCGTCGAGGGCATCGCCGGAGTCCGGCTGCACCACCGCCACATTCCCGGCCCTCTGGGCGTCCGCGGCCGTAACAGCGACAACACGCGCATTCGCAAGGAGCTGGGCTGGGAGCCGTCCATCTCGCTGCGGCAGGGCCTGGAGGTCACCTACCGCTGGGTATACGACCAGGTACAGGCGAAGCTCAACGGCTGACCGGACCCTGCCCGATCAGAAACCGGGGGGGAGGGGGGATTCACGTATTCTGGATTATGGTGCGGACGACGCCAGACAGGCGGCGGATTCCCATGGGCTGCAATCCGCCGCCGGTGGCGGCGCAGAACATCAGCACACGGCATGGGCTCATCATTCATCTGAACAGTTCCCCGGTGTGTCCGAAGTGGTTGATCAGCGCCTCCGTATACGTTGATCGTCATGGGAAACAGCGAAACTGCACTGCACATTCGGCGGCAGTTCAAGAATGCCGTCAAGCGCCAAGCGGTCGTCGCGAACAAGGTTCTCTCGCACGTGGGGATCCTTGTGGCACCCCGCCACTATTACTCTTCCGCTCCGGATCTGCGCGGCCTCGCCGCGACCCGTGAGTTCTGGCGCACTCCTTCCCAACTTCCCGGCCTGCACGTCGATCTCAACGAACAGATCGCCTGGCTCGAGAACGCCTGCAAGCCATTTCTCGACGAATACCAGGGAAACGCGGTCTTCGAGAAAGCGGGTCCGCTGGGACCCGGCTACGGCTACATCGAGGCGCAGGCCCTGCACGGCATTCTGCGCTCTCTGTGCCCGCGCCGGTATGTCGAAGTCGGCAGCGGCGTCTCCACACATGTCGCGCTGCGGGCACTCGACCGCAATGCGAAAGACGGCGCCCCGGGGACCGTGACCTGCATCGAACCGTACCCGCGCCCCTGGCTGAGCTCCGACCCCCGCGTACGCCTGCACCGCACGCCGGTCCAGGCCGTCGATGTGGAGATGTTCACCGGGCTCACCGCGGGCGACGTCCTGTTCGTCGACTCATCCCACGTGGTCAAGCCGGGCTCGGATGTGAACTTCCTCGTTCTGGAGGTCTTCCCGCGCCTCGCCCCGGGCGTCATCGTCCACATCCACGACATGTATCTGCCGTACGACCACCAGCGCGACCTGCTGACCAGCGTGCTGCACTGGTCGGAGACCTCGCTCGTCCGAGCCTTCCTGACCCACAACGACCATGCGCGGATCCTGGCATGCATGTCCCATCTGCACTACGAGCGGCCCGAAGAGTTGCGCACGCTGTTCCCGGACTACCGGCCGGCACCCAGCCATGACGGCCTCCGCGCCGGTGAGGGACACTTCCCCTCGTCGCTGTGGTTCGAAGTCTGCTGACATCGCCGTCCGCTCGCCGCTACTCGCCGGTATCAGTACGCGCCGCGCCCGTCCACGACCGCACGCACCGTGCGGACCATGACGTCCATGTCCCAGCCCAGCGACCAGTTGTCGACGTAGCGCAGGTCGAGCGAGACGGTCTCGTCCCAGGACAGGTCCGACCGTCCGCTCACCTGCCACAGCCCGGTGAGTCCGGGCTTGACGCTCAGCCTGCGCATCTCGACCTCGTCGTACCGGGCGACCTCCTCGGGAAGCGGCGGCCGGGGCCCGACCAGTGACATACGGCCCAGCAGCACATTGAACAGCTGGGGCAGCTCGTCCAGCGAATAGCGGCGCAGGAAGCGGCCCAGGGGGGTGACGCGCGGGTCGCGCCGCAGTTTGAACATGTGCCCGTCGTTCTCGTTCGCCCCCTCCAGCTCACGCTTGAGCCGGTCCGCGTTCACCACCATGGTCCGGAACTTCCACATGACGAAGGGCGCGCCGTCCTTGCCCACACGCGTCTGGCGGTAGAAGACGGGCCCGGGCGAGCTGAAGCGTACGGCGACCGCCAGGGCGACAAGCAGCGGGGCCAACGCGAGGACCAGGGTGAGGGCACCCACCCGGTCGGTGAGCGCCTTCAAGGCGGCGGGCGCGCCACGGCGGGAGGGGGGCGCGATGTGCAGCAGCGTGAGCCCGGCTGCCGAGGTGAGCCGAACCCTGCGCCGTGCCACCTCGATGATGCCCGGGAGCACCACCAGGGACCGCCCGGCGTCGTGCAGCGCCCAGGACAGCCGTCGCAGCCGCTCGCCCGACATGCGTGGCCCCGGAGCGACGAAGACCAGGTCGGCGTCGAGGGCTTCCGCCGCCTCCAGCACCACCGAGGAGTCCTCCTCCAGAACCTCGGGCCGCTCGGCCGCCAGCCGGGCGTGCACGGGCACACCCGACATCAGCTCGCCCCCGCCCACCGCACAGACCCCGACGACCACGTACTCATGGTCCGTACGCTGCGCGAGCTGACCGACGATGTCATCGGCCGCACTTGCCTCGCCGACGACGAGAACATGGCGGACCGCGTGCGCCACTCTCCGTGCCGCAAGAAGGTGACGATGGGTCATTTTGCGGTGGACCACGGAGACCGCGAGACAGGGCAGCAGAGCGGCGAATGCCGCGGCCGGAGCGGTGTCGATGCCGAAGGCGGGGCGCAGTACCGCGAGTGTGCCGAGCAGCACGAGCCAGTCGCGCAGCACCGGTCCTACGGTGCCGCTCTCCGCCAACTGCCAGTGCGCGTAACGCTTGCGCGTCATCCCCACCAGCAGCCAGATGACGGTGGCGACGGCCGCGTACCGCAGCGGATGGGCCTCGTGCGCGGCGGACAGCGTCGCCGCCACCGGCAGCGCCACGCCCGCGGAGTCGAAGAACAGCGCGGCTGGGAGATACCACCGGGCTTTCTCGTGTCTTCGAATGGTCGTTTTCTGCGGCGTTACAGGCTCTGCCTGACGTGTCTCCGCGATCCTGAACCGCCGCATGACCCTCCCAGCCATCCTGAAAAAGAACGGATGGGCGCAGCTGTGACGGAACCTTCGTGAGTCACAGCGCGCCTCTCACGATGTTCATATCAAGATACTTGGCAGTTTGTCGGATTTGCGTCATCCAGCCTGGTGACCTCTCGCGTGCCGCGGTGGTACGGCTCAGTGGCCCAGTGACGCCGCCTCACGGGCGAGTCGCTTCACACATGACCAGTCCCTGGTGCGCAGCGCGTCCTGCGGCAGCATCCACGTGCCGCCCACGGACTTCACATTGGGCAGGGCGAGGTACGCCGGTGCCGAGTCGGCCGTGATTCCGCCGGTCGGGCAGAAGCGGGCCCGGGGGAGAGGGGAGGACAGGGACCTGAGGTACGCGGTGCCGCCCGCGGCCTCCGCCGGAAAGAACTTCATCTCCGTGACCCCGCGCTCGAGCAGTGCCACCACCTCGGAGGCGGTGGAGACGCCAGGGAGGAACGGCCGTCCCGACGTCCGCATCGCCCCCAGCAGCCGGTCCGTGCAGCCCGGGCTGACCAGAAAGTGAGCTCCGGCGTCGATGGCCGTCTCGACGTCCTCGGGCGTGATCACGGTGCCCGCGCCGACCACGGCGTCGGGCACCTCGTTGGTGATCGCCCGGATGGCGGCAGGTGCCGCGGGTGTCCGCAGGGTCACCTCGATCGCCCGCAGCCCGCCCGCCGCGAGCGCGCGGGCGAGCGGCACCGCGTCGGCGGCGTCCTCCAGGACCACAACGGGGAGGACGGTGGCGATATCGAGCACGGAAGTCATGCCGCCATCCTGTGTGACGGCATCGATCATTTGCAACGGATGTTGCAGATGTTGCAACCGGGATGGGTCTGGGCTCAGTGGATCTCGGTGACCACCACATCGAGCCGCCAGGCGGTGCCCCTCCTCGCGGGGGCCTGCGCCTCCACCACATAACCGAGCTCGCGCAGCGACTCCACCAGCTCCGCCGGACTCTCCGGCTCCGCCCCGGCCAGCAGCAGATCCCGCACCAGCCGCCCCTTGGTCGCCTTATTGAAGTGGCTGACCACCGACCGCTTCTCCACCCCGTCCACGATCTTCGAGTGGAGCACGCGCACCGTCGCCGTACGCTCCGCCACCTCGGCCTTCGGCTTCCACGCGGCGGCGTAGGCCGAGGACCGCAGGTCCAGTACGAGCCCGTCCCCGGCGGCCTGCGGCATGACCTGCGCCATCGGCTCGCGCCAGTACGCGCCGAGGGCGCCCAGCCCCGGCAGCTTCACACCCATCGAGCAGCGGTACGACGGGATCCGGTCGTCAATCCGCACCGCACCCCAGAGCCCGGAGAACACCAGCAGCGAGCGCTCGGCCCGCGCGCGGGCGGCCGCGTCCAGTGAGGCCAGCCCCAGGGCGTCGTACAGCACGCCGGTGTAGAGCTTTCCGGCGGGCAGGGCCGGCGCCGTCCGGAGGGCGGCGTTCTTGGCCACCTCGCCCCGCAGGCCCTCGCTCAGCCCGAGCACATCCCGTGCCTTGTCCTCGTCGCCCGTACACAGCGTGACCAGCTCGTCCAGCACCGTGGCCCGCGCCGGGGCCAGCCCCCGCAACGACAGCGCTGCCGGATCCAGCGGCGCCCCGGAATCTCCGGTGGCCTTTCCTTCGGACGGCGGCAACAGTACGAGCACAGCGTTTCTCCTCTGACCGGTGGGACTGGGGGTGCGGCCCCGGGCGCAGCCTATGCACTCCGGCCCCGGCCGCGGAGACGGGTCCGCGGGGCGGAACGGGCGTCTCCGCGGGGCGGAACCGGCGCCCCAATGTCGTCCGAGCGCCCTGGACCGGCAGGTAACATGGGTATGACGGCAGACGAGCCGGGCGGACGGCCGCGTCGGGATCCCCAGATCCCGCCGAGGAACGTCCGGGCTCCACAGGGCAGGGTGGTGGGTAACGCCCACCCGGGGTGACCCGCGGGACAGTGCCACAGAAAGCAAACCGCCGGGGGCTTCGGCCCTCGGTAAGGGTGAAACGGTGGTGTAAGAGACCACCAGCGTCCGGGGTGACCCGGACGGCTCGGTAAACCCCACCCGGAGCAAGGTCAAGAGGAGCCGCCGCGAGGCGGCTCTGCGCGGACGCTTGAGGGCTGCCCGCCCGAGTCCGCGGGTAGACCGCACGAGGCCGGCGGCAACGCCGGTCCTAGATGGATGGCCGTCTCCCGGCGGGCCGCGAGGCCCGTCGGTGACAGAACCCGGCGTACAGCCCGACTCGTCTGCCGCTACCTGTGGCTTTGCTTGGGAAAGGGCCTCTGACCTGCGTCGGAGGCCCTTTCCGGTCTTTCGGGGGCTTGCCGCGTTACGCGGCGGAAAGTCCCTCGGAAGTCCCTCAGACAGGGCTGAAAGTCCCTGAAAAGTCCCTGGCGCAGAGGAGCAGAGGAGCAGGCGACGCCTCTCAGCTGGTTCGGATTGATCGGACATAGCATTGTTGATCTGCCCGCGGCTCTGCAACTGCCGTGAGGTAGGACGCGGTCTGCGGTGGAGTGTTGGAGGTCTGGGCACGGTGCACTCGTAACGCCTAGGTCTCGGGTTCGAATCCCGGAGGCGGCTCACGTAAAGGCCCAGGTTGGATAGCCTCCGACCTGGGCCTTTGATCTCCAAGATTAATCCGTGGCGGCGGGGCACCCCTTCTGGGACGCCATGATTGCCACCGGTGGACAGTCGGTGGACAGGCGTGCAGCGATCGTGCAGAGCGGTGGACAAGCGGGTAGTTGCCGTTGGGCGATGAGCGGCCGATGCCAGGGGCGCGTCCGCGGTTGACCGAAGCCGCGTGGCCGGGGGGCGCTCTTGGGGGGTTCCCATAAAACGGGCAATCCACGGTGGCGGCTGATGGAGAATCGGCAGGCCGGGACATCGCTACGGAGGAGCCAGTCGTGAACGTGATGCGCTTTGACGCGGAGGCCGGGGACTTCGTCCTTGGCGTCCGGGAGGAGAGCGTGCAGCTTCTCAGGGGCATGGGCACGATCTGCCTCCAGGTGGGCCTGGAGGTGAAGGCGCCTCTCGCCTCGAAGGCTGGCAGGTTCCTGGCGTTGCAGGCTGACCTCTACGGCGTCCGGAGCCCGTACCAGCGGACGCTCGTAGGGCGGGTGACGGAGATGCTGCGCGCCCGGTCCTGAAGTTCCTCATCACTTCGGCCCAGCTCCACGCCATCAACGAGGCCGCGACGGAGACTTGCGGATGGAACTGGAGGTCACCGGCACGCTGCCCCAGGCCGCCGGTTATCCCGGCAGCGCGACGGAGGTGCTCCATTTCAGCGTCGCCAAGAGCCGCTGGATCGATCAGATCAACGCCCTCGGCCCCTCCGTCGCTTTCGAGATGCAGGTCCCGTTCCCGCTGGAGGACGACCCCCGCGCCGAGCCCGCCCAGCATCTGCGCTCCGCGCAGCGTCGGCTTCTGGACAGCGACATCGACGGCGCGATTCTGGAAGCCCGCCAGGCCCTGGAGTGGGTAAGGCTCCACAGCGGGTGGACCTGGCCCCTCAACAAGGATCCCCGCCAGCGCGGGCAGGACGAGCGATGGGCGGCGATTCGCACGGCTGTGGAGGACCAGGCCAGCGGATCGGTGCATGCGGACGCGGTCACGTCGGCGTTCAAGTACAGCCGGGACGAGGCCAAGGCGCTGATCGCCATCGCCGCAGTGCTGTTGACGGTCGTGGACCAGCCCATCTGAGTCGATTCCGGCACAAAAGCTGGCGCCCTGTCAGCTTCCCTCTGGCCGGGGCTCCTTCCCGCCTGCCGTCAGGCGGAACTGCCCTCCTTCTCGGGCGCGGGTGGGGTCGAGGACGATCAAAAGAGGTTCTGCCGAAGGGAGCGAAGTCGCGTGCGATGCCACGCTCTCTGAAACGATGTGAGTCAACTAGACATGTTTGTATGGAGGTTGCAGCTGTGGGAGTGGTGCAGACGTCATGACCGACGAGGTTCGACCTGGCGACGGCAATGACACCGTTTCGAACAAGATCACGGGCGGGCTCTTCGTCGGTGCCGTGATCCAAGGTCGTGACATCACGGTCCAGCTCCCCGAGCAGATCGCTCCTGCACTGTCTGGGCTACCACCTCGCCCTCGATCGTTTGCTGGTCGTAAGGATCAACTGGCCGAACTATTGGAGGCTCTCGCTCCTGATCAGTCCTGTCGGGCGGCAAGGGCCGCGATATCCGGACTGCCAGGTGTGGGTAAGACTCAGCTAGCCCTGCAAGCCGCGTACCGCGCTCTCGACGAGCCGGACTGGTTCCCCGGCGGAGCGCTCTTCGTGGATCTACAGGGCTACGACGACGAGCGTCGCCTTAGCCCCAATCAGGCGTTGGGTAGCTTCTTGCGTGCCCTTGCCATCCCTCGGGAACATGTGCCGGATGAGCTGGAAGACCGTGCCCGGCTTTATCGCGCGGTGCTTTCCACCTATGCCGAGCATGGGCGACGAAGCCTAGTCATTATTGATAATGCATATAGTGCGGCGCAGGTTCGCCCGCTGTTGCCCAGTGACGCCTCCACCGCAGTACTGATTACCTCTCGCGGCACCCTCGACATCGATGCTCGCCTTTACGACCTCGCTGTGCTGACGTCATCCGAGTCGGTAGACTTGATTCGGCAGGTGTTGCGGCGGGCCCGAGGCCATGACGATACACGTGTCGACGACGCGCCGACAGATGCTACTGAGATTGCGCAACTGTGCGGTCAATTGCCTCTAGCGTTAGACATCTGTGCAGCCCTGCTCGCAGACATGCCGAGTCGTCCACTTGCCTCCATCAAGAGATCCCTACTTGAAGCACATACCCGACTCAGGTATCTCTGTCGGGAAGACCGAGCAGTGCAGGCGTCTTTCGACTTGTCGTACGAGCAGCTTACGGCCTCGCAAGCTCGGCTCTTTCGTCTACTCCCTCTCAATCCGGGTCCCGATATATCGAGTCAAGCCGCAGCGCACCTTGCCGATATCGACGAAGGTTTGGCCGACGAGGTGCTTACCGACCTCGCGCGAGCCCACCTGGTCGACCCAGGAGACGTCTGGGGCCGCTGGCGTATGCACGACTTGATCCGGCTCTACGCCGACGGTTGCGGGAGAAGGCATGCTCATGAAGACCTACGGGATCAAGCCAACCTTCGGCTGATAGATCACTACGATCGCACCACAAAGGCGGCTGTTGACAGGATTGAAGCCCGCAGTGAGTCCCCTTCCCTGTTCGCCGACCACGATGAAGCGTTGGCATGGCTGGAGACTGAACGAGCCAACCTGGTTGGGATCGTCACTGTTGCTGCAGATGACGGCCGTGATGATACAGCCGTGAGTCTTGCTGCTGACCTAAGCTGGTTCTTTCATCGATCTCGGTATCTTGACGACTGGGTCGAAGTCGGAACGACGGCACTTGCAGCCTCACGCAGGATCGGTGATCGCGACGGCGAGGGAAGGATGCTGAGTAACCTCGGCTCAGCTCTTAAAGACGCGCGGCGGTTTGAGGAATCCATCGGCCTTCTTGAGGCTGCGGCCTCCTGCTTCCGTGAGGTCGGCGATGTCAATAGCGAGGGTGCAGTGCTCTGCAACCTGGGTGCTGTGATGGTTGACGCGCGGCAATACGATGAAGCTGTTGATGTTCTCAAGTCATCCATGACCAAGCTGTCAGGGGCCTCTCCCCAAAGCGAGGTCGTGATGCTGACCAACCTCGGGCTGGCTCTGAGGTCGACGCGGCGGTACGAGGAGGCCGTCAGTGTCCTAGCAGCCGCTGCGTCCCATGCTCGAAGAATCGGCGACCGCGGACGCGAAGGCGTGTCTCTTCTCGGACTTGGGGAAACCTGGGCGAAGCTCGGTCGGTTTGAGGACGCCGTCAACGCGCTTACTGTTGCCATGGAAATTTTTCAAGAGACGGGTGAACGTCGTCGTGAAGGCTCAGCACTAAGCATCCTTGGTGAGACCTTGGGGCAGGTGAACCGCACAGACGAAGCCCTCGAAGTCCTTGCCACAGCTGTCGCTATCCTTCGTGATGTAGATGATCGCCAGCTTGAAGGTAGGGCCTTGGCTACCCTCGGCTCAATTCTGAGGCAGGCGTACCGCTTCGGGGAATCCATCGACACTCAAAGAGAAGCTGCGGCCATATTTCATGGGATCGGCGACTTCTATCGCGAGGGCGTTGCGCTGGCCGAGGCTGGTGAGGTCCTGCAGGACTTGCGAAAATTTGAAGAGGCATTGGATGCACACAAGGCCGCAGCAGCAATATTCCACACGTCTGGCGACATTCACAACGAAGCTTTGGCGCAAGCAAGCATCGGGGCTTCCTTGGTCGAGTTGAAATATTTCGATGAAGCGATTGCTGTCCTCACCCCTGTTGTCGCCACGCTGCGAGAAGTTGGCGATGCAGCTTGTGAAGGGGTAGCGCTAGCCAACCGGGGATTCGCTCTCAGGTCTATTCGACGGTTCGACGAGGCCGTCGTTAACCTCGCTTCTGCTGCTGCCATATTCCGCGAGATCGGAGACCAGCATCGCGAGTATATGGCAGCCATCAACCTCAGTGCGGCGCTGCAGGCCAGATTTCTCAGTAATACCTGCTTTCCAAACCTTGATCGACTCCCCGATTCGTGGGCTCAGCGATGATCTCCCACGGTGGCTGTCGGGCTCCTCCGCTACCTGGGGCGGATGATGCTGGTTGTGCACGGTATATGGCGTGTTGGGGGCGGCTCCTCCGGGAGGCCGCTCAACAAGGGTCCGGCCGAACATTGTCTGGTTGGCCTACGAGGAACCACGGCTCTTCGTAGCGTGTCTACTCCTGCTGAATGTGTAGGCAGGAACGGAAGTCGGTGCAGGGTGGATCCGGTATCGGTTGGACTGCTGGCGGCGTTGGCGGGTGGAGCCGGTGGTGAGGTCGGCAAGCAGGTGTGGACAGG